>CAYYBZ010000108.1:0-6869 GCA_964470285.1 uncultured Oligoflexia bacterium | reverse complement strand
TTATCGCAGCATCAAAACCCTTGTTTCCTGATTTACTGCCGGCTCTCTCTATGGCCTGCTCAAGATTATCGGTAGTCAAAACCCCAAATGATACAGGCACCTCGTTCTCTAACGAAATTCCTGCAAGTCCCTTTGTGACTTCCGAAGCGATGTATTCGTAATGAGGGGTATCACCCTTAATAACCGCACCCAGACAGACAACCGCATCATAGTGGCCCGACTTAATCATTTTTTTGGCTGCTAGCGGAAGCTCAAATGAACCAGGGGTTTTGACAACTTCAACGCCTTCTTTTTTCACACCGTTTCTTTCAAGGGCGTCAAGCGCTCCCTCCAAAAGCCTATCAGTGATGAAGTTATTAAATCTCGATACTGCAACCCCGATCTTTAAACCGTCACCCTTCAAAGACCCTTCAAAAATTTTAACCATTTTACACCTCTATTAAACTTGTTTAGCAATTTTTAAGAAATCTTATCCAAAAGGTGGCCTAATTTTTTCCTCTTGGTTTTTAAATATGCAATGTTGTGCTTTTCCGGCTTTACGAGCAACGGTACTCTTTCTACAACTTTTATACCGTAGCCTTCAAGACCGACTATCTTTCTTGGATTATTGGTCATGAGTCTTATATTTTTAAGCCCTATATCCTTAAGTATCTGGGCGCCTATGCCGTATTCCCTTAAGTCTGCCTTGAATCCGAGGATCTCATTGGCTTCAACAGTGTCCGCACCCTTATCCTGAAGCTCATAGGCTTTCAGCTTGTTCAAAAATCCTATGCCCCGGCCTTCCTGTCTCATGTAAACTAATACACCTTTTCCCTCTTTGGCAATCATTTCTATGGCTTTTTCAAGTTGAGCCCCGCAGTCACATCTTAATGAATTAAGTATGTCTCCGGAAAAACATTCCGAATGAACTCTTACAAGGACATTGTCCTGATCTGAGATGTCTCCCTTTATCAATGCAACATGCATGAAATTATCAATTTGGCTTTCATAAGCTATGACTTTAAAATCACCTGCATCTTTAATCGGCATTCTGGCCTGTGCCAGTTTTTTTATTAAGGATTCTCTTTGGGTTTTATATTCAATTATTTCCTGAATGGTAAGAATCATAAGATCATGTTTTTTTGCGAATTTTCTCAAATCTTTCATACGCGCCATTGTTCCGTCGGGTTTAAGTATTTCGCAAATAACAGCAGCTCCTCTTAAGCCGGCGATATTCATAAGATCCACAGATCCCTCGGTCTGCCCGGTTCTAACAAGAACACCTCCCTTTTTCGCAATTATAGGGAATATATGACCCGGCTTCACAAGATCTTCGGGTTTAGCCTTTTCATTGACGGCAGTCATTATTGTTGTTGCCCTATCTTTAGCTGAAATTCCGGTTGTTACGCCTTTCTTCGCTTCAACGGATACCGTAAAAGCCGTACCAAAACGCGAAGTGTTGTTAGAAACCATTGGAGGTAACTGCAACTGCTCTGCAATTTGTTCGTTTATTGCCAGACAAACCAGACCCCGGCCGTGTTTTGTCATAAAATTTACAGCTTCGGGTGTAACCATCTGAGCCGACAAAGTAAGATCACCTTCGTTTTCACGATCCTCATCATCGACCAGTACAATCATTTTGCCTTTTCTTAAATCCTCGCAAGCTTTTAAAACCCTGTTCTCAGTCATGTTATTTCCTTTAAAATCCGTGTTCACGTAAAAATTCAAAATCTATGCTTTTCTTTCTCTCATCTGTAACGCTGAATTTTTTAACATATTTACCGATTACATCGGTTTCCATATTCAGTCTGTCTCCTTCCTTTAAATTCTTAAGATTCGTATTATCCCACGTAAAAGGAAGTACCACACATTTAAAGCTGTAATCCGTAACATCAAAAATTGTCAGGCTTATACCGTTAATCGCTACCGAACCCTTTTCTATAAAGTAAGTTTTGAAATTTTCATCAAAGCCGAATTCTACAATTTTATCGCCTGAGTTTTTGGTACTTATGCTTCTTATTTTTACCGTAGTATCTACATGGCCTAAAACCAGATGCCCATCTAATCTTCCTGAGAGCGTTAAAGAACGCTCAAGATTAACCGACTCTCCGGATTTGAGGGTTTTGAAAGTAGTTTTCTCTAAAGTCTCTTCTGAAACATCAAAACGGTAAAATTCTTTGTCTGTATATGTTATTTTTTCTAACACAGTGAGACATGATCCGTTTACACAGACACTGGAACCTGTTTTAACATCATCGAAATTTAAAGGATTTTCAATGTATAAATCTGCGCGGTTTCCTTGAAAATTTATCTTGGAAACCTTTCCTAAGGATTCTATTATTCCAGTGAACATATTGATTATATTGAGTTTTATCCTAGATAACCGGATACTATCGTATCCTGACCGAGTCTTATAACAGATAAAGACTTTAAGGTAAAGGCCTGATTTAACTTAGAAACTCCGACATTTCCAAAGCATGAAAGCGAGTTTTCTCCGCCAAGAATTTTATTTCCGTAGATTAAAATAACCTTATCTGCCAATTTATTCCTGATAAACGACGTGAATATCTCATTGCCTCCCTCTACCAAAACTGAAGCAACATTCATCTTTCCAAGTTCTTTCAATATTTCACGCAGATTTAAACCGGTTGAATCACTTTTCACTTTTTTAACTATAATTCCCTTTTTCCTCAAATATGCAGTTTTTCTTTTTGAAGAGCTATTATTTGTAAACACGGCTGTTTTAATATTCTTATTGACCTTGAAAACTTTTGAGTTTAAAGGAGCCTTTAAATTGGAATCAAGTATAACTCTTAGAGGATTTTTTATTTTGCCCGCATTTCTGGCATTAAGACTCGGGTTATCCTTAATTACGGTTTTTACCCCTACCAGGACGGCATCGCTTATACTGCGTACTTTATGAACGTATTTTCTGGCAAGCGGACCTGTTATCCACTTAGATTCTCCGTTATGCATGGCAATTTTGCCGTCCAAGGATATTGCGGCTTTAAGATAAACAAAAGGTATTTTAGAGTTGATATATTTCACATAAACTTCATTTAGCTCTTCGCAATCTTTTTTAAGAACATTTTTTGTAACCTTAATTCTTGCTTTTTGTAATGCTTTTACTCCCTTTCCCGATACTAAAGGGTTGGGATCCTTCATTCCGATAACGACATTTTTTATTCCACTTTTAATAATTGCATCAACACAGGGCGGCGTTTTCCCGTAATGACAGCAGGGCTCAAGATTAATAAACAGCGAGCAGTTTTTGGCCATGAATTTTAATTTTTTTAGTGCGTTTATCTCTGCATGAGAAGCACCGTATTTCCTGTGATATCCTCTTGAAACAATTTTTCCATTTTTCAGTATTACGGCTCCTACCATAGGATTGGGAGAAACCGAACGTGCTCCCCTCTTTGCAAGCATAAGAACTTCTCTCATTATTTTCTCGTCATGAGTCATTGTACCGTCCTTAAAGGATATGCCCGCCGGGAATAATCTCTCTTAAACATTTCACAAAAATCAGAACTGTCAGTTATCTTTAATTCAACATTAATCGACCAGGCGGTCTCTATAAATGGGAAACTCTTTACATAGCGCTTCAACTTCGGCCCTGACACTTTTAATGGTTTTTTCATCGGTCAGATTGGAAAGAACCCTGTCAATCAGCTCTGCCACCTTCTTCATCTCATTTTCTTTCATCCCGCGCGTTGTAAGAGCCGGAGTTCCAAGCCTTATACCGCTTGTTATGAATGGACTTTTTTCATCAAACGGGATCATGTTTTTATTAACGGTTATTCTTGCTCTATCAAGAGCTTTTTCTGAATCTTTACCGGTAATCTTCTTCTCTGTCAGGTCTAGAAGCATCACATGAGTATCTGTACCGCCGGATGTTATCTTGTAACCAAGTTCTACCAGCGACGAAGCCAGTACATTTGCATTTTTTAAAACCTGATCTATGTATCTAGTGAAATCTTTTTCAAGGACTTCCTTGAAGGCTACAGCTTTGGCTGCAATTACATGCATTAAAGGTCCGCCCTGTATTCCGGGGAAAATCATACTTTTTACTTTTTTAGAATGCTCTTCCGTAGACATAAGCATTCCGCCCCTTGGACCTCTGAGTGTTTTATGTGTTGTAGTTGTAACAAAATCACAGTACGGAACAGGATCGGGATGTTTCTTAGCCGCAATAATACCCGCAGGATGAGCGATATCGGCCATAAGCAGAGCTCCTACCTTATCGGCTATTTCCCTGAAGGCCTTAAAATCAATTGCTCTTGGATACGCGCTTGCCCCTACCACAATCAATTTTGGATTATTTCTTTTTGCAAGATCCTCTACATCGTTCATATCTATTCTTTGATCATTTTTACTCACACCATAAGGAACCACTTTGAAAAACTTGCCTGAGAAGTTAACGGGGCTCCCGTGAGTTAAATGACCGCCATGAGCAAGGTTCATGCTTAAAATTGTATCTCCGGGTTGTAAAACGGCGAAGTACACACCCATGTTTGCCTGAGAACCTGAATGAGGCTGAACGTTTACATAATCTACTTCGAATATTTCTTTAGCTCTTTTAATTGCGAGATCTTCGGCCTCATCTACATACTCGCAACCTCCGTAATATCTTTTTCCCGGATAGCCTTCCGCATATTTGTTAGTCATTACAGAACCCATTGCCTCCAGAACTCTTTCACTTACATAATTTTCGGAAGCTATAAGTTCAAGGTTCATTGACTGCCTTTGAGTTTCTCTTTTTAAAGCTCCGTAAAGCTCACTATCATAGGTTTTTAAATCACTCATTGTTAATTCTCCGATCACAGATCACGTGCGGTCTATCTTCTTGACCCGCCTGAGATGTCTTCCGCCTTCAAACTTAGCATTCAACCATTTATCGAGCATTATACGGGCCTCGGTAGGACCGGTTGTCCTGCTACCGAAAACCAGCACGTTTGCATTGTTATGTTTTTTGGCCATTTCAGCCTGGAAGTTACTGGAAACGAGTGCAGCACGAACTTTTGGAAACCTGTTGGCGGTCATTGACATGCCTATTCCGGTCCCGCAGACAAGCAAACCGATTCTGCATTTGCCTTCTGATACACAGCCTGCTACTTCTTTTGCATAATCGGGATAATCGCAGGATTCTTCTGAGTCAGTTCCGGAATCTATAACATCAAATCCTTTTTGTTTCAGGTATTCCTTTAAATTTTCCTTTAAAAGAAATCCTGCATGATCCGATCCGATAATTACAGAGACTTTTTTTTTCATAACTATTCAAACTTCTTAAAACACAATGCCGCATTGGTCCCGCCGAAACCGAATGAGTTACTCAAAGCGGTTTTAGGTTTTGTTTCCTGAGCTTTGTTTGGGACATAATCAAGATCGCATTGAGGATCGGGTGTCTCGTAATTTGTCGTCGGAGGAATTATACCTCTGTTCAAAGCCAAAACAGTATAGGCGGCTTCTACTCCACCGGCGCCTCCCAGTAGATGTCCCGTCATGGACTTCGTGGAACTTATTTTGAGCTTTTTTGCATGATCACCGAAAAGATTTTTTATTGCAATCGTTTCTGTCGCATCGTTGTATTGGGTAGAAGTTCCGTGAGCATTAATATAATCGATATTTTCGAGATTCAATCCGGCGCTTTTTACGGCATTTTTCATGCATCTGTTTGCTCCCTCTCCTTCAGGAGCCGGGGCAGAAATGTGATATGCATCCGAGCTCATACCGTATCCGCAAATCTCGGCAAGTATTTTTGCTCCACGCTTCTTGGCGGTTTCCATTTCTTCGAGAAATAAAATTCCCGCTCCCTCACCCACTATGAAACCGTCTCTGTCTTTGTCAAAAGGTCTGGATGCTTTTTCAGGGGCATCGTTTCTTGTAGAGAGGGCTCTCATTGAAGTAAATCCGGCAATGCAAAGCGGAGCGATGGTAGACTCCGCGCCGCCTGCAAACATGGCATCGGCATCTGCTCTCTCAATTATGCGGTAAGCGTCGCCTATAGAATGAGTTCCGGTAGCGCAGGCAGTAACAGTGCATGCGTTCGGTCCCTTTGCATTAAATTTCATCGAAATCTGACCCGGAGCCAGATTGGCAATTATTTTGGGAATGAAAAAAGGACTTACCCTTCTGGGTCCCTTTTCCAGAAGCGCAATATGATTTTTTTCAATTTCAGGAAGACCCCCAAGCCCGACACCGACTAATGAGCCCACTTTCTCGCAATTGCTGTCGTCTATTGTAAACCCGGACTGATCAATGGCCATTTTAGCCGCTGCAACGGCATACTGGATAAAAGTATCCATCTGCTTGATTTCTTTCTTATCCATGTATTTTTCGGGATCAAAACCCTTAACTTCTGCCGCAATCTGAACTCCGTACTGACTGGCATCAAACCGGGTTATGTGCGACACTCCGCTTTTGCCTTCAATCAGGGAGTTCCAGTTTTCTTCAAGACCTATACCTATCGGTGTTACAAGACCTATACCCGTAACCACAACTCTACGCTTTTCCAAAATACCTCCAAAATATTAAAGTTACAGCCTTTATACTTAACCTTACTATTTCTGGTGTTCTTTAATGTATGCTATTGCATCACCGACTGTTCTGATTTTTTCAGCAGCTTCGTCGGGAATCGTTACTTCAAAATTCTCTTCCATAGCCATAACCAGCTCTACAACGTCCAGAGAATCCGCTCCGAGATCATCGATAAAGGCGCTTTCGGTTTTAAGTTCTGCCTCATTAACATTAAGCTGATCGGCAATGATTGATTTCACTTTGCTTTCTATATCCATAAAAACTTACCTCCTAATAAATTAATCGTAAAACCTTACTCTGTCGGGATGCTGGAACCGCTGCGGCGACAGGTTGACCGACAGCACCGGCGGGCC
>CAYYBZ010000107.1:0-6870 GCA_964470285.1 uncultured Oligoflexia bacterium | reverse complement strand
GATCTTGTTTCAAAAAGGAACTTTAGCATGTATTTAGGCCTGAAATAGAAGTTTTTCAGCCCTTTATCAACGTATTTTTCAACAAGCTCAGGGGTTAGCCCGGGGTATTCTACGACAGGGCTCTGCTCTCCTCCCCTTTGAAGCCATTCGTCCCACTTTTTTGCCTTTATGTAGCCCCTTGATTTGCAGAATTCGAAATAATCCGTGCCCGGAAAAGGCACCGCAGCCGAGAACTGCGCCGTGTGAAGGCCCAAAGAAAGTGCAAAGTCGATTGTTTCCCTCATCGTTTTCTCGGTTTCACCGGGAAGCCCCATTACAAAACAACCGTGAACGTATATTCCGGCTTTTTTTGCCAGATCCATGAAATGCCTTGATTGCTCTAATGTTATTTTCTTATTTACGTTATCAAGTATTTTCTGGTTTCCCGATTCAAATCCTACTAAAAGTTCCCGGCATCCGGCAGCCTTCATCATTACGAACATATCTAAATATGCCCTGTCCACTCTTCCGTTAACCGAAAACTTGATGTTTAGTTTTCTGTTTATTATTTCCTCACAAATTTCGATGGCATTCTTTTTAATTACAGTGAAAGTATCGTCTTCGAAGAAAAACTCGCCTCCTTTAAGTACTTTCGGACAAATTTCAATGTCGTGTTCTATCTCATCTACAACATTTTTAGGGGACCTGAATCGAAATTTCCTCCCGTGCATTACCTGAGGCCATAGACAGAACGAACAAAGATAAGGACACCCTCTACCTGAAAATATATCTATGTATGGATGCAACTTTGTCCCGTCAAAGTACTTCATTAGATCCAGATGATGCCATGCCGGGAAGGGAAGTTCATCTAGATTCTCAATCAAAGGCCTAATCTGCGTTTTACAGGGCTCTGAATCCCTTAAATAAGCTATGCCCTTAACGTTTTCAAGGTTATCGAAATTCTTTATTATATCCAGAACTGTTAAGTCGTATTCCCCTATGGCTATTACATCTACCGCACCGTCGGCTACTTTTAAGGTTTCCTCCGGTAATGATGATGCGTGTGGACCTACCATTATAACTTTTGCTTTAGATAACTGTTTTACAGCATGTGCACATTTAATATCGGAGTATATCGAAGGGGTAGTTGAATCAAGAACTACAAAATCCGGTTTCCCTGCTGCGATTATTTCATCAAATTCTTTTCTTCCCCAGTTGCTGGCGGGAAAATCATATAACTTTGCTGAAATCCCTTCTTTTTCAAGAACTGCCGTAGCATATGCAAGCCAGTCGGGAGCCCTTAAAACCCGGCCTCTTGTTCTTGCAGCCCACCTTTGAGTTCTGCAAAAGTCTTTTATGAAGGGTTCGTTTATTAAAAAAACTTTCATTATTATTTACTATTTAAGAATTCTTCTGCAGCACCCGCAAAATAGCCGTAAAGCCAAACGGCTATAACCGCTATAATAAGTAATAATACTTTAACAGTGTCGTCTACAGATTTATTTCTAAGATAAATATACCCTAATCCTAAAGGAATTATAAGCGCATATAGAAGCATAAACCGGTTAATGCCGCCTCTGTATAGAATTACATTTAAAGCGGCAAAAAGAAATATAATCAACGGAATGTAGTGAATGTTTTGGCAAAAGCCTCTTTTATTAAGAAGTTTTGCATGAGCCCTGCCGTATCGGGACATCATTTTCATAAATGAGATAAAATTAGCCGGTCTGTAATGGTAAACTATAGCCTTGGGATTATTGACCAGCTTAATCCCCTTTTTAACAAGTCTCAAATCAAGTTCAAGGTCTTCACAGGGCCATAAATCCTCTGTAAAATTTTCATTATCAAAAACTTCTCTTCGATACATGACGTTGCATGTCGGATTGTGGTTTACAGGTGAAATTCTTGATTTATTTTGAATATAATCCGAAGAAAAACCGAATGTATTGAAAAATTTTCCGACTAGCCTGCCAAACTTTGTTTCATCTGAAGCTGTTTTCTGGCTTCCTCCTACCCCTTGCACGACAGGATCGTTGAAGGCTATCAACAATTCATCTACCCATTCTATATCGACCCTGCAATCAGCATCGGTAAAAGCAATAAATCGACCCTTAGCCTCCTTAACTGCTAAATTTCTCGCTTTACCGGGACCCTGACCGTTAAGCGTGATAATTTTTATCTTATCTCTGTATTTTTCAAGAATTTGGCCGGTTTTATCTGTTGAGCCGTCATTTATTATAATTATTTCAATATGTTGATAATTAAGCTTTAAAAGGGACTTTACGCATTTTTCAATGTGTTTTTCCTCATTCTTAGCAGGAACAATGATTGAAACTGTATTTTCGATCTTCATATTCAATATTATTCCCTTTTTGATTAGCTAAGGCAAATATCTTATAATTGCGATCAAGTTATGGCTTATTCAAAAGAAGAACTTTTTCTTATCAAGGCATCAAAGCTTATGTCCATACCCTCGCTTAACGATTACATAAATACCGATCTTGATATAGAAAATCTCATGAATCTGGCCAGAAACAACCTTTTGCTTCCACTGCTTTATACCCGATTTATAAAAAAACCTAGATTTAAGAAAATTATTTCTGAATATGAAAGTACGTTTCATTCATTAAAAATTGCCGCATTAGCCAGGCAGTTGGAATTTGATTATCTTAGAAAAGAAACCGAAAAAGTTTCTTTGTCGTTTATCCCGCTAAAAGGAGCCATCCTTTCAAGAATTTTATACAAAGAACCCGCTTTAAGAGAAATGATAGACATTGACATTGTGGCAAAATATGAGGATGCGAAAAGATGGCATCAGTTTCTAAAAGAAAATAATTATGTTCAGGTTCATAACGATAATAAAGTTAAAGATGAATTACTTCCCCTTCTTTCAGACAATGCAATCAAAAGTCATGTAGATGATGTAAAATTTACAAGAGGAAACTCGGTTCTGGAGGTACATTTCAGGCTTCTTTCGCTAAAGATTTCAGATCAGCTTTCAAACAGTGAAATATGGGACAATTGTATAACCGAAAGTATTAAAGATTTAAATTACAAGTCTTTATCCCCTGAACATCAGTTAATAAATATCACTACGCACTGCACGTACCATAATTTCGGTTTTGGATTAAGATCAATTTCGGAGATAGACGGATTAATATCTTATTACGGTGACAGATTGAACTGGAAAGACTTTTTTTCATGTATAACACGCTTGAATCTTACAAAACTTGTATATATTCCGCTTAAACTTTCAAAAAAGTTCTATAATTCCCATGTTCCTGAGGATTTAATATCTGAAATTGAATAAAATTGCGGATCATTCTGGAGAAAACTGTCTTTGAAAATAGAAAATGATTATTTTAGACGTCATGAAATTCCGATCCTACAGGATTCCAGTCTTTTTCTACAGATTCTTTCGCAGAATTCATGGCTTAAGTCTTTTACAAAAATATTTTTCCCCTCAAGAAAGTTTATGGAGCTCAAAACCGAAAGAAACAAAAAAGGATTTTTCTTTATTTTAAGCCAATATCCTTTAAGATTTGTCCATCTTTTTAAGACGTTCTTTTTTAAAATAGTGAGGTTAAGTTTAAACACTTACAAGATGATATATGGAAGAAATAGTAAAACTGATTAACTGCGATAAAACTTTTTTTTCACCCAAAGATAAGCTTTTCTCTTTGCGAAAAAAGAAAATAGAAGTTTTCAAGAAAATAAATTTAAGCTTTAAAAAGGGAGAGATTGTAGCGCTTCTGGGGCCCAACGGTGCCGGCAAAACAACTATTTTCAAGATGCTTTCTACGCTTATTTTGCCTAATAAAGGTAAGGTTTTGGTGGAAGGCTTTGATCCAAACGTCGACCCGATTCCGGTTAGGGAGCGTGTAAGTCTTGTAACTAGTGAAGAAAGAAGCTTTTATTTCAGACTGACGGGCAAACAAAATCTGAATTTCTTCGCGACACTTTGCAATCTTAAAAAATATGAAACAGAGGAAAGAATCCAAAACATAGACAGGATTTTAAAACTCGGTGAGCACCTTGATAAAAGATATCAGGAATATTCGACCGGTTTAAAACAAAAACTCAATCTGGCAAGAGGCTTGATAAGAGATTTCAAAATTATTCTTCTTGATGAACCTGTTAAAAGTGTTGATGCGGCTACGGCATCAGACGTCATGGATTATATTAAAAATACTCTTGCAAAGAGAGACGGTAAAACAGTTCTTTTTACTACTCACAACATGAACGAAATCGAAGGTTTTGCGGACAGATTTGTGATTTTGGATAAACTGGGTATTGTCGCCGATTTCAAAAAGGACAAGTTAAAGGCATCAAGCTTGGACAAGCTTTATAAAAGCTATGTAAGAAACTAGGATGAATTTTGTTTCTATATCTTAAAAAAATATTTGTATTTATCAAAAGAGATTTCACGGTAATGAAGGGATACAGGTTCGCCCTTTTGTTAAACATTGTAAGCATAGTTATGGGTATAGCAACTTACTATTTCCTCGCGCGTCTTTTCGGAATCAAAAGCATTGAAATGCTGAACAAATTCGGGGGTAAATATTTTCCTTTCGTTCTCATCGGCATTTCCATTTCCAACTTCCTATTGACCGCTCTTGGCACCTTTTCCGGCTCACTAAGAGGAGAAAGGTCGATGGGAACCCTGGAGACAATTGTTTCAACACCAACAAAGGAAGCTCTGATTTTCCTCGGGCTTTCTATCTGGAGCTTTCTTTTTTCTTCAGTTAACGTGATTGTTTATTTATTAATCGGAGTTGTAATTTTTAAATTCGATTTCAGCAAAATAGATATTGTTTCATCTGGAATAATTCTATTGCTTTCAACTATCGTATTCAGCTCTTTAGGAGTTTTATCCTCAAGCTTTATAATGGTATTTAAACGCGGTAATCCCATTACCTGGCTGTTTTCATCGGTATCCGTATTGGTCGGAGGCGTCTATTTCCCGGTTGAGCTCTTACCCAAATCTCTTCAGATGCTTTCCAAATTCGTTCCTCTGACATATTCCCTATCGGCCCTTAGAAAAACTATTATTCAGGGTTATAACGTTTTACAGCTTAAAAATGAGATATTCTTTCTTCTTATTTTCGCCTTAACCCTTCTTCCTTTAAGCGTAATTTCATTTAAATATGCCCTTAATTGGGTAAAACGCAACGGAAGCCTAATTCATTATTAGTTGTTTGACTCAAATGCTCCAAATTGTTAGAATTTAGCGTTTAAAGAGTTTGCTGCAGTTTGATAAATTAAACTTTCAACTCCCGCGTAATCTTAACTGTCATAATGGAAACGATTAGAGAAATAGGGACTATGGAAGACAAGACCGTTAGAAAGAATATTGAAGAGACATTCAATAAAATTACCGATATTAAAGCATGTTTTGTCGTTCTAGCCGGTCAGGATATAGGTAAAAACTTTGAAATCGATAAAAAAAAGTTTTTTATCGGCCGAAACGAAACATGCGATATACATGTCAATGACGAAGAAGTTTCAAGAAAACATGCCAGAGTCGAAGTTACGGCTAAAGGAATAAGCATTTCGGATTTAGGCAGTACAAACGGAACTCTGGTAAACGGAATGAAAATCAAAAAGCATACTCTGCAGGACGGCGATAGAGTGCAAATAGGAACATACACAATTCTAAAGTTTAACTATCTCGACGCTATTGAAAATACATTTAATGAAGAACTGTATAATTCTGCAAACCGCGATTTTTTAACCGGCATTTATAACAAAAAATATTTTATGGATCGCATTAACACTGAAATGAGCTATTCTAGAAGGCATAAGGTCCCTGTTTCATTGATTTTATTTGATATTGATCATTTCAAGAAGATAAATGACAAGCATGGACATCTAGCGGGAGATTTTATTCTTAAAGAAATGATATCCATGATTAAATCCCAGAAACGTCAGGAAGACTTACTTGCCAGATACGGAGGAGAAGAATTCGCCATTTTGCTAAGAGATACTTCTATTGATCAGGCACTTATAATTGCAGAAAATTTAAGAAAATCAGTTAAGAGACATAAATTTAAATGGGAAAAGAAAAATATCCCGGTTACTATTTCCATTGGAATATCGATTTTTACGGAATCTACATATAAAAACGTCAGTGAGTTTATAAAATCTGCCGACGAACAATTATACAAGGCAAAAAATTCCGGTAGAAACAAAACATCTTACCAGAAAACCAAATAATGCCAGATTTATCGATTTTAATAGATCAATATCTTAACTTTATTAAGGTAGAAAAAGGCCTTGCTAAAAACAGTGTTGATTCATATTCCATCGATCTGGTACAGTTTTCCGACTATGCCTTTCAAAACGATTTGGAGGATGTTTCTAAAATTTCAAAACCCCACATCGTGGGATTCATCGAGGAACTTAATTCTTACGACATTACAAAATCATCACTTGCAAGAAAAATAATATCTCTTAGAAATTTCTTTAAATACCTTTTAATAGAAGGCATTAAAAAAGATAATCCTCTGATGAACATTGATACACCCAGAATTGATAAAAAACTTCCCGATGTACTTTCTATTGATGAAGTCGAAGATTTATTAAGTGCCCCGGATAATAAAACACTAGTCGGAATAAGAGACAGAGCCCTCTTGGAAACTCTTTACGCCTGTGGATTAAGAGCCTCTGAACTCATAAACATCAAATGTGATGCGGTTAATTTCAATGTAGGCTATCTGGAAACCACGGGAAAAGGTTCAAAACAAAGAATAGTACCCATGGGTAATCAGGCATTATGCCGCATACGAAAATACATTGAGGAGTCAAGACCCAAGCTTTTAAGGGGGCGTGACAGTGAATATCTGTTTATTACAAGGTTCGGAAAACCAATGACAAGGCAGCAGCTTTGGG
>CAYYBZ010000106.1:2963-6870 GCA_964470285.1 uncultured Oligoflexia bacterium | reverse complement strand
TTTTGAAAAAATGCCGCAGTTTTAAAAGAAACAGAATCGGTAAATATATACCTCTTATTGTTATTCTTACAGGTAAAAACAGCGATAAGGATGAGCGGGAACTGTATAAAAAAGGGGTTAAAGCCGTTTTCGAGTGGCCAAGAGAAAAATCGGATCTTCCAAGGCTTTTTGCAGGTGTAATTAACGTACAAATAAAGCAATATCCCTCCGTTTCAGAGGATCTTAACCTCAAAAAGGCGGTTGAAACACGACTTAAAGCCGAAGGAAACATTTTCGGTAATAGATTAAGAATTCATGCATCGGGCGGTATTGTAAGTATTTCCGGTAAAGTTGATTCTTTATGGAAATTAAGAACGCTTGAAGAAGTAGTTTCATGGATACCGGGTGTTAGGGGGATATTTACCCAAAAAATTGTCATAGACTGTAAAAGGGTTCCTGATACAACATTATTAAAAAACATAAAATATCTTATTAATCACAGTACCGCACTGGAACCTGAAACTTTAGATACATTGGTAGTTGACGGTAAAGTAAGCATAGCAGGTTCAGTATCTAATAAATTCGAACTTGAACAATTAAGGACAATAGTAACACGCCTCGAGGGTGTAAAAGGCTTTAAGAACATGGTTGTGATATCACCGTCTCAGAAATTAAGGGATAAAAATCTCGCTAAGTCTATCAATGATGATGTAAAAAATATAAATTCCGGCAGGAACAGAATCAGCATATCGGTAATAGATGATGTAGCTATTCTTAAAGGATCTGTTTCAGACTACGCTACTTCAAAAAGGATTGAAAACTTTGCAATGAACCCGGGTATAAACAGAATCGTAAACAAACTAAATATTAAGGAGTAATTAAATTATGGAACTTAAAAATCTTTACATTGAAAAATTGGAAAGTCAGATAAAAGAATTAAAGGCCAAAATAGATGTTCTCGAGGCAAAAGCAGAAGCGGCTAAGGCCGAAGGTAAAATCGAAGCCTATAAACAGCTACAGAATATAAATTCCAAGTACTATACATTAAAGGCGAAAGTTAATGATCTTAAATCTTCCAGTTCGGATGTCTGGGAGGATTTAAAGGACGGAGTCGAAGTTGCATGGTCGGATCTGAAAAAGGCAACCGCCGAGGCAATTTCAAATTACAGTCATACTCCTTTAAAATGATCTAAAGGAATAAGTGGCCCAAGCGTTATTTAAACCATAAAGCAAGAGCCACAAACTTTAAGAGGAGATGGAGCGAGAAAGTCTTTACTGCTTAATCCACCTTTGCGTCTTCAAACGTATTTTGTTATATATACTGCCTGCGTAAAAAATAATTATTCAATCCGGAGTTTTTATGGATGTCAATTATCTAAAACAACAACTTAAAAATCTGTTGGCCATACCCAGCCCCACCGGCTACACAGACGAAATTGTTCACTATGTCGGTGAAGAGTTGAAGCGCCTTAAGATTCCATTTGAACTAACCCGCCGCGGTGCGATCCGCGCCATGATCAAGGGAAAACAAAGAACGCCGTGTCGGGCCGTTGTCGCCCATCTCGATACGATAGGGGGAATGGTCCGCGAACTGAAAAGCAACGGCAGGCTGGCCATCACGCCTATCGGAACATGGCCCAGCCGCTTTGCCGAAGGCAGCCGTGCCTGGGTTTTCACAGCCAGCGGCGGCAAACGCGGCACAATTTTGGCGCTCATGGCTTCCGGCCACGCCCACGGAGAAGAGGCCAACAAGCAGCCGGTAAATTGGGATCAATTGGAAATCCGCGTCGACGAGGCTTGTTCCAATAAAAAAGAATTACGTGATGTCGGCTTTCATGTCGGGGATTTCATCGCAATCGATCCGGGAACCGAGTTTCTTCCAAACGGTTACATCGTATCCAGGCATCTGGACGACAAGGCAGGTGTGGCTGCCGAACTTTGCGCGGCACAGTCTTTAATAAGCCAAAAAGTTGAATTGCCGGTGGATTGCTACTTTCTCTTTACAATTACGGAGGAAGTCGGCTCCGGGATTACCGGCCTTTTGCAACCCGACGTCGCTGAAATGGTGGCGATTGACAACGCCACGCCGGCGCTGGGACAGACTTCTACCGAATGGGGAGTTACCGTCGGAATGATGGATTCTACAGGCCCCTTTGACTATCACCTGACCCAAAAGCTGATCAAGCTCGCTGAAGATCAGAAGATACCGTATGAGCGTGATGTATTCCGCTACTACCGCTGCGATTCGACCGCTGCCGTTGAATCCGGAAACGACTTGCGAACAGGCCTGATCTGTTTTGGCGCTGACGCCTCCCACTGGTACGAAAGGACTCATGTCTCATCTCTTGAGGCACTGAGCAAACTTTTGCTGGCTTACGTATGCAGTCCGGTCACGGTCAAGCGTGATAAGGACAGGCTCGGTTCCTTGGAAGGCTTTCCGACCCAGCCGAAGAAGGATGATTGACGGTAAGCCGCTGATAAATTATTTGTGCAGGATCTGCAAACCGAGAAACGGTATCCAGCTTCGAAAGAAATCAGGGGACGGAGGTTAGCATATCTAATATTATCAGGTACTTGGTTTTTTGATTTCTCTGCGTCTTATTTTCCACAGTTGTCTTATATAAAACATTGAGACATAAAATGGACGATCCTAAAGAAATGCTAACATGCTGATATTATACGTTGTCCTGTCAAAACTTAGCATAATGATGCATCAGCCAGTACGGATTAATTGATGAATCCTTTAACGGTATCTTCCTGTTTCGAAGGGAAAGTATTGCCTTGATCCTACATGCCAGTTCCTTGATACTAAAAGGTTTCGTAATGTAATCCACAGCACCCGCG
Source organism: uncultured Oligoflexia bacterium (assembly GCA_964470285.1). Classification (GTDB taxonomy): domain Bacteria; phylum Bdellovibrionota_G; class CAYYBZ01; order CAYYBZ01; family CAYYBZ01; genus CAYYBZ01. The sequence goes on along the minus strand of CAYYBZ010000106.1, from coordinate 4,047 downwards.
TTAAAGCCCTCGATTACCGCCTCTTCCCCCTTCCTGGCAGTCAGCATAATAACCGGAACATTTGAGGTTCTTGAAGCACTCTTGATACTTTTACAGACCTCTATACCGTTTACATCCGGAAGCATTAGATCAAGCAAGACCAGGTCGGCCTTACTTTTTCTAAGTCTGGTCACTGCATCGCCGCCCTTGTCTGTGCATTCCACCGAATAACCTTCCTTTAATAGATTAAAACGGACAAGCTCCTGAATATCGGGCTCGTCTTCAATAAATAATATCTTTTCGTTTTGCATGTCATCCTCCTCTGAATTGATTTATCCGGAATATGCCAGAGAAAGAATAGAGTTTGATTAATGATAAATGTTTTAGCGGTTTATATTCGATTAGCATTGATTAGGCTATTTTGAGTGGATAATTTGAAAATGTTGCGACGCAAAGCTTTTCTAATCATTTCCCCTTGCTCTGAAGCATATGGTACATTTAACCAATCAAGTCTTTCATTTAAGTTTTTCGGGATGATCTCGGATCTTGATATATATTCTTCATCAATGAAATTGGGGACGGACCTTCCTGCAGCTCTGGAGATAAGACCACATCTGCCCACATTTTTCGACAATTCATTTTTTATTCTTGCAAGCGACACAACATGTTTAGCAGTAATCGTTTCAGTTGATTTAATCTCAAAAAGATGAAGTTTCCCGTTAGGCTCGATGACTAAATCGATTTCGAGATCATCTCGGGAACGGATATAGTACATTGACGGTTTTTGTCCGAAATGTAAAAATCTCTTCCAAAAATCTGTAATAATCATTGTCTCAAATAAATTACCGAAGCTAGGGCCGGCAATTATAGTCTCTATGCTAGTGTAACCAAGCAAGTAAGCACATAATGCAGTATCATTAAAAAATATCTTCGGACTTTTAACTAAACGTTTCCCGATGTTTTTATAATATGGGTATAGAAGAAATATTTGATAACTTGCCTCAAGAAGTGATAGCCATCGTTTTGCCGTAGGTACACTTACACCTACATCTCTGGAAATTTCAGATAGGTTGAGTATTTGTCCGGTTCTAATCGCACAGGAGAT
>CAYYBZ010000106.1:0-2953 GCA_964470285.1 uncultured Oligoflexia bacterium | reverse complement strand
AAGCGTTCAAATTGGGCAAGATCGCCTATATTTGCCAAGTTTCGAACATCCCGCTCAAGATATGTTGTTATATAGGAACCACACCATAGCGTAGCATCTACTTTTTTATTGCGATTTCGATTATTTTAATCATATTGGTTAAAAAGTCCGGCGAAGCTGTAAGCAAAGAAGTAGGATTTCGATAGTATAATGCAATTTTTTGAATTGATTTTTAACTCTTATCAAGGGGGAATTATGATACGTACTTTAATCGCATTTCTACTGATTTTATGTATTCCAAAAGGAGCTTTTACCATGGATGAAAAGGAATTAAGAAAAGAGTTAGAAAACGCTTACAATAATGTAAGACAAGCCCTGATTAAAAAGGATTATGAAACTTTTATAAAGGTTATAGAGCCGGCAAAACCGAAAGCTTACGTTCCAAAAGAACAGTGGCCTGATGCCGTAGGTTTTCTTATTGGCATGTATGAAGATTTAAAGAAACTGGAATTCATCAAAGTTGTTGATAAGGGAGAATATGCATATATGATATTAAGAACATATCTTGATGATGAAAATTATATAACAATCGATGCATTCAAATTTCACAAGGTTAAGGGAAAATACATTCTTTCAGGAAAAGGTAGGGGAACCTCATTTCCTAAAGACAAGGATGCAAAAAAGATGCAGGCCAACATAAACGAAGAAGTGAAAAAACTGGAAGCAAAGTTGGAATAGAATACTGTCTGTTCTTTTTTGATAATGCATTTGCGTTTATGTTAGATAACACCTTTTTTTACGATGATCCGGTACTTGTATAAGGCCTAAATAATGTCACCTCTTTGCCCCAGGCAGGAGCAAACTGGGGCGGTCACATATTTGCGGTAAACAATTCAGGTGGGCTAATGTGCTGGTGTGACAAATATAACGGAGCCTTGAATCTTGGCGACGTCAATAACTCGAACGATGTAGACAGAAGTTATCCCTCTCCGGTTATGGCAAGACCACCCGTTTCCGTAAAATGGCTTATGGTATATAGGCCTTAAGGAGAACTGGTTATGACCAAAAAATACCGTAGTTTTAGTAGTGAGTTTAAGAGGGAGCATTTATTGACGGGGATACGATAAAGGTCTCGCTCGATCCAAAAGACGAGTTTTCTTTTAATTAGTTGAAGCTCTAACTATCTATTTTCTTTACCTCATTATGCCTTGACATTTATAACGCGTTTTGGCAATATCCGTCTAAATCAAACTGAAGAGCTCATAGGAACAGCAAAAAGACCTCCATAATCGCAGCTTTATTAATCTTCTTTTTCAGTTTAACTGCTCTCGCCCAGAATAAGACAAGGGTTTCATTTATAGAACCGGATGCCGGGACCCCGGAGGAGCAGGGCTGGCTTTTGGCGTACCCTACTTCATTTTTCGAAAAACTTCTTGCCAACGGCATACCTCTTAAATGCGACAGCGAAAAGGGCTGTCTTGTTATGGAGTCCGATAATTCACAGATTCGATATTTTTTAATATCGCTCACAGGGATATAGCTTTGAATGATGAAACTACACTAAGGATCACATACCGTGTTACGGACGATACAAGCCCAAAGGCCGACCTTGCCGATTCAAAGCATGACGACGGGGTTTTTCAGTTGATACTCCTTTTCGGTTATGTATCAGAGGGTGTTTCACATATCACCCATGTGCTCTTGGTTACGCATAGAAGCAGCGAAGTTGAAGCACCCAAGCTCGGCAGAAAAGACAGCCTGGCCGCCGTCCCCATGAATCCATCAGGAAAGATAGACAACCTTAACAAGGAATATGGAGGGGTTATCAATGTGGAAGGATTCAGGCCCTTAACCGAGGGAAAGGCCGACTATCATATATCGAAGGATCCCAGGCAAAGAGCGAGATTCATCGAGCTTGAAGCCAACTTTGATAAGATGGAAGAAGTCGACATTAATCTTTCGGAGCTCGTAGACTCCGTATTTTACGAAAGTAGGGACGAGATCACCGACCTTCTTTTCATAGGAATGGAAGGTACATCCAAGAACTGTAAAGACGATAAAACCGCCTGCGTGGAGATCTACGGTATCGATATAATCGAGTAGTCTTTACGGGGGGCTTCCTCTATTGGAAACTAAGGCTTCGCAAAGCGACCTTTTTTTCGGTATATCATTATTGTCAAAGAGGGCAGTTGATGCAACTTTTGTCGGTTTATAGCACTTTTTAACGAATTTCCAGGGTTGATCGTAGAATTCACGGTATGTCATATCCTCTATCCCGCCGCCTTCGATCAAATCGCAGGCCATGCAAACAAGATCACCAATGCAGCATATCGGCCCTCCGGAAACGGATTCAATCAAACCATCATGGGGCTGATAGTAAGGGTGTACGCCCCGGTTGCCTGATATTTCCTGATCCGTCACCTTGTCATACAATAGGTATTGTATCTGCGCCACTAATGGCACTGAATCAAGTATGGCCGTTATACCGACTGCGGCCGCCGATAATAAACAGAAGCCTACGGCATTGCATAATTCCTCATTTTCCTCAATGGCCAAATGTATGCCGTTCATCTTCTTGATCGCATCTTCATATTCCCATGGCCAGAAATCCGCTTGTTTTCTTTTCTTAACAAAAGTTGTTTCTTACTTTTACCAATCCATCTTATCCGTAACTTCGAAATCTGTGATAGTGTAGAATGATGAGCAAGCATTATAACTGGCATCATAAGTTTCCTGCAGACCGGATTGCACAGCAAGTCTATAAAGCCTTTCTATATCGACTCTAACATATGCGAATATTAAGTTTGGGTCATCATACCCCGTGAAAATATATTCAATGTGGTTAGTTAAGTCGGGAATGGTATAAATTACAGGTATATAAGTAAAACGAAGATCAAAACTATCGGGAAGACCGTCAAGTATGGCATTATCAACATAAATTTTATTTTTTAATATATACTCTTCGGATTTTTTA
>CAYYBZ010000105.1:0-6907 GCA_964470285.1 uncultured Oligoflexia bacterium | reverse complement strand
GGGGGACAGAGGCTCAGGACTGGGTTGAAATGTTACTGCGAATGTATTTAAGGTGGGCGGAGAGAAAAAAATTCAAAAGTGAAATTACGGACATTCTCGCAGGAGAAGAAGCCGGTTTAAAAAATGTTACGTTTACGATTACAGGTGAATTTGCCTACGGATATTTAAGAGCAGAGATAGGAATTCACAGGCTGGTTAGAATTTCTCCTTTTGATTCAAACGCCAGAAGGCACACATCATTCGCTTCGGTTTCTGTGATTCCAGAAATTGAGGACAATATCGACGTCGAAATTAACGAGGAAGATTTAAGAATTGATACTTACAGGGCTTCCGGTGCAGGCGGACAGCATGTAAATAAAACGGATTCGGCCGTTAGAATTACTCATGAACCGACAGGCATAGTGGTTCAATGTCAAAATGAAAGGTCACAGCATAAAAACAAGGTAACGGCCATGAAAATTTTAAGATCAAAGCTCTATGAGAAAGTGTTAAGACAGAGAGAAGAAGAGATGGCAAAGCTAAAGGGCGAGAAAAAAGATATTGCCTGGGGCTCGCAGATTAGATCCTACGTTTTACACCCATACCGAATGGTGAAGGATCATCGAACAAACATTGAGAAGGGCGATGCAGACAGGGTTTTAGACGGTGACCTTGATGAATTTATACAGACCTATCTAATGGAATCGTAATATAATATTATTAACAAATTAGAGTTGTGCATTTTCTTTCGCTGAAACCCGCCTAGGCTCAGAAAATGCACAACTCTAATTTGTTAATAACTTTAAATTCCTTAAGCCCAACGAGGCTTAGAAAAAGTACTCAAAGAATGCGCGTTTTTTAATAAACAGTAAAGTATGTTGCTGCGTATTCTGTCATGACAGATTTATTGACCTTTCCCTTATATTTGTGTAAAAATTACTGTTTGACTGAGTATCCTATATTATTGAATTTTAAGCAGGTTTTTTAAAATGACCGATCAGGGAGCTTTCTGGTCCGACCAGATTGCTAAAGATATTATAAAAAAGGGAAGAAAGCTTGTAGTTAATACAGGTATAACTCCTTCCGGCCAGATTCATGTCGGTAATTTAAGAGAAATCTTAACCGCCGATTCGATTTACAGATCTCTTTTAGAACATTCAAACGATGTCGAGTTCAACTATATGGCCGATAATTTTGATCCTTTAAGAAAGGTTTATCCCTTTTTGGATGAAAAGGTTTACACGCAGTTTGTCGGCCAACCTATAAGCGACATCCCTGCACCGGATGGAAAAGAAAAAAGCTACGCAGATTATTTTCTAAAGCCTTTTCTGGAAGCCCTTGATATTTTGGGAGTTAATGTAAAGGTTGTAAAAAACGATGAGCTTTATAAAAAGGGGCTTTTTAATGAAAACATTATCAAGGCCTTAAAGGGAAAGGAAAAAATCCGTCAGATTCTTCATAAGGCAACGGGGAAAGAAACTGATCAATCATGGACTCCTTTCAATGTTATTTGTGAGAAGTGCAAAAAGATGACCGAAACAAAGGTTTTGGGGTTTTCACAGGAAAATGAAACAGTCGATTATGAATGCTCCTGCGGAAATAAGAATACCAGAGAAATAAAAGGCGGAGGCAAACTGACATGGAGAGTAGACTGGCCGGCACGTTGGGAAGTTTTAAAAGTTTCGGTTGAACCTTTCGGTAAAGATCATGCCTCTAAAGGAGGCTCTTACGATACCGGTAAAATAATTTCACGGGTCATATTTGATTACGAACCTCCTTACCCGACCGTTTATGAATGGATAAGCTTAAAGGGACTTGGCGACATGTCCTCATCAAAGGGCAATGTCATAAGCGCAAGAGATATGCTTGATGTTTTACCTCCTGAAGTTTTGAAGTATGCAATCATAAAGACAAAACCGCCGAAGGCGATAGCATTTGATCCGGGACTTCCGTTAATTACGTTGATGGATGAGTTTGACGATGACTCGTCAAAAAATAAAAACAGAAGAGCATATGAAATCGCGCTTACAAAAGATTTTAAGCCTGTCGGAGTACCGTTCAGGCATATTGTAAGTCTCGTTCAGATTACTCAGGGCGATGTTAAAAGAATGGCGCAGCTTTTAAATAATTCCGGTTATCCGTCTCCGAATATGGAAGCCCTCAAAAGCAGGGCTGAATATGCTCAAAAATGGATAGACAAATTTGCACCTGAAGAGGTTAAGTTTACAGTTCAGCAAAGCCTTCCCGAAATCACAAAAAGTCTTTCAAATGAGCAAAAAAGTGCGCTTAAAAGTTTAGCAGATTGCATAAAAGAGGGAATGACCGGAGATGAAATTCAGCAGCAGATTTATGCCATAAAAGAAAATTTAGGTATTGATACTAAAGAGATATTCAGAGCTGTTTACATGTCTATACTCGGAAAAGAGCAGGGACCCAGGGCAGGAATGTTTTTAGCGATGATGGATAAGAATTTCTTGAAGACCAGATTCAGTGAGGCTTCGGAAGGTTAAGAGCGTTTTATAATGTCGTATGAGTATTTTATAGGTTATCGATATCTGCTTTCAAAAAAGAGCAGTAAGCTGATTTCCGTCATAACTTTCATATCCATTTTAGGTGTTTTACTCGGAGTAATGGCCCTGACCGTTTCAATTTCAATAGTTTCGGGATTTGAAGAATACTTCCAGGATAGAATTTTAGGGAACAATTCTCACCTTGTAATACACAAACTAGGAAAAGACATCGATGATTACGGCAAAACCATGGAGGAGGTCAGAAAAGTTAAGGGAATTTCAGGTGTTACGCCTGTAATCTATCAGGAGGTATTGATTTCAAATTCGGCCAATATGTCTTCCGGTGTAGTCATTCACGGTATTGATACAAATACTTTGGCAAGCGCATCGAATATTCCGAATAAGATGATTTCAGGAAACGTAAATGATCTTGTTTTCGCTGAAGACGGCTCTGAAAGAAGGGGTAATGCCCTTCCCGGAGTTCTTGTGGGTAAAGAACTTGCCGAAAACGAACTTTTTTTGTTTCCGGGTTCCACTATTACGGTTATTTCCCCTTACGGCGAACTATCACCGTTCGGAATGGGCCCTAAAATGAGAAAGTTTGAGGTAGTGGGAATTTTTGAAACCGGGCTTTATGAATTTGACAGCAAATACATTTATACCGATCTTAAAACGCTTCAGGATTTCTTAATGATCGGTGATGTTGTTTCAACTCTGCAGGTAAGTGTTGTAGATATTCAGAAAGCGGATAAATATGCCGCAGGTGTAAGTGAAAGACTTGGGCCGGCCTTCATGGTTAGAACCTGGATGCAGCTTAACAAGGATCTTTTTGCGGCATTTATGCTTGAAAAGTGGGTTTTTTCAATTGTTCTGACTTTAATTGTTTTGGTTGCATCTTTTAATATTATAGGAACTCTAAATATGACCGTTATGGAAAAGGGAAAAGAAATTTCCATACTTAAATCTTTAGGGGCGACTAATTTCGGTGTAATGAAAATATTTATTTTCGTAGGAGTTCTTATTGGGTTTATAGGCACAGTGTTCGGTTCAATTGCGGGTTATGTAATCTGCGTACTTTTAAAGGATTATATCCAGTTCCCTTTAAATGCCAGTGTTTATCAGCTTAGCTCGGTTCCGGTTAAGATCGAGGCGGTTAATTTTATAGTTGTTGCATTTAGCGCATTGCTTATAAGCTTTTTAGCGACGATTTATCCTTCTTTAAAGGCTTCCGAGCTTTCACCATGCGAGGGAATAAGATACGAATGATTTTAAAGACAGAAAATGTAAAAAAATACTTTTTCAAATCCGGCGGAAAGATTGAAGTGCTTAAAGGTGTTAACTTCTCATGTAAAAAGGGAGAGTTTATTTCAGTCGTAGGTGCTTCAGGAGCAGGGAAATCAACCCTTTTGCACATTCTTGGAGGTCTTGATTATCCGAGTGAGGGAGAGGTTTTTTTTAAAGAAGATTCCGTTTACAGAAAAAAACAGGAATCAATTGCCAAATTCAGAAACAAAGCGGTAGGATTTATTTTTCAGTTCCATCATCTGCTTCCCGAGTTCAGTGCTATTGAAAACCTGATTTTTCCCATGCTGATTTCCGGTGTTCCCAAAGATAAGGCCTTAAAAAAGGGGATGGAAGTACTTGATGAGATTTCCCTTTCTCACAGGGCCGATCACAAACCGGGGGAGCTCTCAGGCGGAGAGCAGCAAAGAGTGGCCATAGGCCGGGCTCTGATAAACAATCCCGAAGTTCTTCTCGCGGATGAACCCACGGGAAATCTCGATTCAAAAACGGGAGAATCGATATTTGAAACTTTAATGGAAGAAAGAAGAAAAAGACAGATGACCTTAATTATGTTAACTCATAATGAAGATCTGGCAAAAAGGGCCGGGTCGCAAATAAGGTTAAAAGACGGAACGGTAAACTATATTTAAAAAAAATTGATTATGAGTATTTTGAAAAAAAATAGTGCTGCAGCGCTTTTTCTGTGTGTTTTATTGACTTTTGTAAGTTTTACAACCGAAGCTTCAGCGGACAGCGAAATAAAAGATATAAAAATAGAAGGCAATTTAAAAATTGAGGCTGACGCAATCATCTCAATGATCTCTACGATCAAGGGACAAAGCTTAGATAAAGAAAGAATTTCTTCAGATATAAAAAGCATCTTTGAATCAGGTTATTTTGAGGATGTAATCGCAGATTACGACAAAAAAACGGGAACCCTTACCTACAAAGTAGCGGAAAAACTCACAATCAGAAAATTAATCATTAAGGGAAATAAAAAAATAGATAGAGAAGATATTCTGAAAGAGATTTCAACAAAAGAATACGGTTACCTCAATATCAAAAAAGTAAAAGACGATATCAAAAAACTGATGAAGCTTTACGATTCCAAAGGATATTTTCTTGCGGATATCAATCATGAAGTCAAGGATCTTTCTAAGGGAGAAGTTGAACTAATCCTAAAAATCGATGAATCCAAAAAAGTTCTGATAAAGAGGATAAATTTCCTTGGCAACAAGGTTTATACCGACGCCGAATTAAAAAAGGTAATGATTACAAAAGAGGGCGGATTTTTCTCAATCTTTACGGATAGGGGCACATTTAAAGACGAGGTTTTTGAACATGACAGAGATGTGCTTCAGCAATACTACGGTAAAAAAGGCTACATAAACGCAAAAATATCCGAGCCGAAACTCTATATTTCCAAGGATATGAAAAAACTATATCTCAACATATCCGTCGAAGAGGGTGATCAGTATTATACCGGAAAGATTTCGCTGGACGGCGATTTGATAAGGCCCAGCGAAGAATTGATGGAAATAATCAAGATAAAGGGATCGGAGATTGCCGATTCAACAAAGATCAGGACCGATGTTCAGAATCTTTCCACTTTATATGCCGATGAAGGTTACGCCTATGCCAACGTTATCCCCAGGCCGGTTCAAAAGAAGGGTGAAAACGTTGTCGATATAGTTTTTGATATTCAAAAGGGCAACAAGGTTTACATCGAAAGAATAAATATTAAAGGAAACACCGACAGCAGGGATAAGGTAATACGCAGAGAATTGGCGATTAAAGAGGGGGAGCTTTACAGTTTTACAAAAATAAAGGAATCACGCGAAAATCTTGAGAGACTTGGATACTTTGAGGAAGTAAGGATATCGACTCCTGTAGGAAGTTCCGAAGACAAGATGAATATAAACATTGAAATTTCAGAAAAATCTACAGGCGCTTTTCAGGTCGGAGCCGGTTTCAATTCCCTGGAAAATTTCCAGTTTATTGCCCAGCTTCAGAAAAGAAATCTTTTCGGTTACGGATGGGATGTTGCCCTTCAGGCTAATCTGGGAGGGAGAACAAGAAGATTTAACCTTTACTGGGTAGATTACTGGTTTTTGGATTCACCGGTCGGTTTCCGATTAAACGCCTATAATGAAGACTGGAGATTCATAGATTTCAGCCTCAACAGGAAAGGCGGTTCGACTACTTTTGATTTTTCTTTGTTTAAAAAGGGATTCTTAAGATACACGTTCAGCACAAAATACGGGATAGAGGTTTTAGGATATTCAAACCTTCAGGAAACAGTTGAAAATCTTTTCGGAGACGGAACACTGTCTTCTTTAAGCTTTACCCTGTCAAGAGATACCAGAAACAGAATATTTGAACCGTCGGAAGGTTCTCTTTTAAGTTTTACTACTACAATTTCAGGTGGATTTTTAGGGGGTTCTCAATCATTTGCAAAATATACGGGGCAGTTTAAGAAATTTATACCCGTTTCACAGTCTAGAATACCGCTTATTGGAGGATCAATTGTCCAGTTTAATTTTGAAATGGGATATATAACACCTCTTTTTGAGGATAAAATACCCCTTTACCAGAAGTTTTTTCCAGGAGGTATTTTTTCAATCAGGGGATTTGAGCTTAGATCTCTCGGTCCGGAGCTTCCGATCGCAACAAGTTCAGATCCTAGCGCCTTTGAAACGGAAGATTTCAAGCTCGGGGGAAACAAGCAGATTGTATTCAATCTTGAATACGTTTTCCCGATATTTACAGCAGTGGGGTTGAAGGGAGTTGTTTTCTACGATATGGGGAATGCATTCGGTTCCGGGGAGCACATCAATTTATTAAAGTTGAGAAAGGCCTTGGGTTTTGGTATAAGGTGGATTTCCCCGATAGGACCCTTAAGGTTTGAATGGGGATTCCCGCTTGACAAGAAAGAAGACGAAAGTACAGTCGTATTCGACTTTACAATAGGGACTTTATTCTAGGAGGACAAAATGAAGAATATATTAGCAACCCTTGTAGTTTTGACAGTATTGATGCCGGCATACGTTTTTGCTGCCAACAATCTTAAGCTTGCTGTAGTAGACGTACAGGAGGTTTTGGACACAATTGAAGAAGGGAAAAAGGCCAAGCAG
>CAYYBZ010000104.1:0-6922 GCA_964470285.1 uncultured Oligoflexia bacterium | reverse complement strand
ATTCAGTCCAATTTAATCAGTACTGTCAGGAGGTTAAATATGCCCCGTATGGTTTATTGCTTGTTGATTTTAATTGCTCTGGTTTTTCCAGGTATATCAGACGCTAATGATTATTTAGATCGGGTTGATAAAAGAATTTCCCAGTATAAACTCAGCGAAGAATCCAAACTCGAGGCAATTAAGGAATTAAAAAAACACATTTTAAGCTTCGCTCATCTCGAGAGAAAGCCGGCATTATACGGCATGCCCACGAATCTTTATTATGAAATCGACGAAGCATGGTCAAAGCTTGACGACATGTCGTTTTTTAACAGATTAAGAGCGGTTTTTGCAAAGCAGATGGATTCACACACAAGGGCCTATTACCCGGACTACATGTCGTGCAGAGAAGCTTCGTTTCCTATTGAATTTAGATTTTTCAGGGATTCAAAAAAAGAAAACTCCTGGGGTAAGGTTTTAGTTTACAAAATCCACGATAAAGAAACTTTTAAGAATGTGAACATAGGAGATGAACTTGTAAGAATTGAGAACATTGAGATTAATAAGAAAAACTTCGATGCCATGAGAAAGATCATTGCCCAGAGTAAGCGGGGTTTCTATGAAACAATTGCAAATTCTTTTTTAAGCCATGTTTACGGCAAATACCTGCCCATGCCGGCAAGGGATAAGGTCTACTTGGTCTTATACAACTACAGCACCAGACAGTACTACGAACTTGAGGCTGATTGGGAATATGATTACTCGAAATGTAAAAAAGCAGATCTCTATAAGGGGATTGAATTTCCGGAAAAGAAAGAGAAAAGGCCCGAGTTTACTTTTATGAGCAATGCTTACGAATTTGAGAAATTGCCGAATCCTCTTAACATTACAGAAGAACTTTTTGTTGCCGGCATTGTGCAAAAAAAAGGATCAAAAAATAAATATGCTTATCTTAAAATAAACAATTTTAAAACATATGAAGACCCTGACAAGGATGAAACAATAAATGAGTTTATTGATAAGGCTCTTTTAAGTCTTGCAAAGTTAATGAACAAGTTTGCAGATGAGAAAGTAAAGGGTCTAATTCTGGATTTGAGACATAATCCGGGCGGTTGGGTAGAGCTTGCACATCACATGGTAAGAGTATTTTCAAAAGACAAGGTAAGATCGGCTCAAATGCAGTTTTCAAACGGTGAAATGTCCCTTAAACACCTTGTTGAGGAAAGGGACATGGCTGAAAAGGAAAGAAAAATGATAATAAAGAAAAAACTATGGTCAGCCTATCCCTACACGTCTAAGTTTTTTAACTGGAACAATTATGAATCGGCAATTCTTGATGTGAGAAACTCATCTTTAAGGCTTGCACATGCAAGACCGCACTTTGTAGCTCCTGCAGACGGGTTGAATCCTCTTGGCAGTTCGGAAGATATGCCGAAGGTTGTTCTTGTAGATCAGTTTTGCGTAAGTTCCTGTGATGTTTTTAGTGCCATGATTAAGGATAATAAGCTCGGTAAGGTTTTGGGAGAAGCAACCAGGGGAGCGGGAGCAATGGTTTATGAGGGAGAAATTCCTTTAAAGGGAAGGCTTGACGGCAAAAAGAAAATCGACAGTAAGCTAATGTTTAGATATGCGTATACCAACATCCTGACACCGGACGGTGAAATCATTGAAGATGTCGGCGTTGAGCCGGATCATTACTTCCTTGCAAATGCGCAAAACTTTATGAAGGGAGAAGGCGACGGCGAGTGGATTTCTCAGGCTATTAAAATTCTCTCAAAATAAGAAAACATCTTATAAATAACCGATTATTTAAATCATAAAAAAAAGGAGAGTTTGTGAGTTTAAGGCATTTACTTTTAATACTTTCATTTATTTTACTTCTTTCCTGCACTTCAAAATACAGGCTTGAAGAGCCGCCCGGCTGGTATAAGCAGTCTTTTTCACAGGATTATATCGATGTTAATCTCTTTTTAAAGGAAGGGTATACAAGATTCGAAGCTTTGGAAATTCAAAATTCTGCACTTGATATGATGGAGGCTGATAAAGCTTTATCTTTTAAAAAGGCACTGTCAAAAGCAAAATCCAGGTTTCAGATAGAGAAGAGAGGCCAGAGCATGTATTTCCCGCCCGCTTCTTTTAAGCCTTCAGATTTTATCGCTGTTTTTGATCTTGATGAAACATCGCTTTCACAATGGTATAAAACATATGAAAAGGGCAGCGCCTATAAGGATTTATGTACGGGCGTAAAAGATGTTGTTCCGAACCTTAACATCGAAAGCACCGACTGTGTTGTGTTTACTCCTAACCTTAAAAATCAGTTCGACAGAATAAAATCTATTGAAGGTTGCAGGGGAATAGTTCTTTTTACGGCCAAAGGAGATGATGCGGCTAACGCGATTTTTGATTCATGGGTTTTCAAAGACGAAAATGCAAGAGATTATTTTGAGGGGTTTTTCACAAGAAGACATCTTACAAGGGGAGGAAAGGTTTTTAAAGCTTCGAAAGATATCCGTATTATCGACAGCAGCTTAAAAAACGCAGTAATAATTGACGATAATCCCTCAAGGCTGTTTCAGCCGGGAAATGTAAGGGTTTTCCCTAAATTTAATGCAGATAAATATCTGGCTGCAAAATTGGAAAAAAAGGATAGAGATGTTCTGAAGCATTACGAATCCCTTTTTGAAATTATTGTTGATGAGATTGAGGATTCATATACGTATTCGAAGAATAATTCCATTTCTTTTGTTGAAGCGTTTTATCCGTATTCTCAGGACGGGAATTACTGTATGAGAATGGTTCAGGATATTTACGGATACTCTAAGAAGAAATCTGCAGATTTTATTAGAAAGTATCCGGATTTATGCGATCCTGAATTTTACGGAACCAAAATAAAAAAGTAAGGCAAGATGAAGAAAATATTTATTTTGCTCTTGATTCTCTGTTTTTTAATCACATGCGGGAAATCACCTGAAAATGAGATAAGCGTTGTCACTTTTAACATGTATGTCGGGTTCAGCGTTGAAGATAAGGTCCTCGAATATCTTGAAGGTGCCGACGGAGAACAGATAGCTCAGGAGATTTTCGAAGGATTTCAAAACTCAGATCCCGATGCCAGAATAGAAGCGGCGGCAAAGGAGTTGGCCGAATTATCCCCGGACTTTATAGCCCTTCAGGAAGTTACAAGCTTTTCAGTTCTTCCGGCTTTTTCAGTAAATTATCTTACAAGCCTGATAGCAAAAATATTAGAGGCCGGCGGGCCGGAATATCAAAGTCTTGTCAGTGAGAATATAACTATAAATCAGCAAGTTGATACGGGAACATTGATTCCGGTAAGTGTCATTTACTCGGATTCGGAAGCGATTCTGTATAAAAAAGATTTTAAAATTGAAGGTGAAGTAGTTTCGCAAAAACTACCGGTATACAGAGATCCGGTAATCTATGACGGGCAGGAAATTGTTTTTTATAGAAGTGTTTTAGGTGCAAAGTTTATGAATGCCGGTTCTCAGCTCATAAGTTTTTTTACAACTCATCTTGATCAGGAGTATCTCGAAAACGACATTCAGAAAAAACAAATGCAGGAAGTTCTTTTGCTAATTTCTCCTTTTATGAACGACGAAAATGTAGTTTTAGTCGGCGACTTTAATTCGGAAGAAGGGGAGCAAACTTACGAATTAATCCCTGAAGTTGGGTTTAGCGATACTTTCAGATCGGTAAATCCTTCCGATGAAGGGTTTACTTGCTGTAATTTAAATGATCTTTCAAATACGCAGCCGGTTTCAACTGCAAAAATCGATTTGATTTTTAATAAAAGCGCTCAATGGAATGTCGTTGAAAGTCGTATTATTCTTAATGCAAAGGATCCGGTCTGGCCTTCAGATCATTTCGGGGTATTAACGATTTTTCATAAAATTGTTAATTAAATACTTACAGTAAAGCCCTTGCCTATTTAATAGGAATAATGTAAAAACATGATATTCGAAGTTAAAAATAACTAATAATATTGGTGCATTATGATTCCAAGGCATATTCTTTCGTTTTTTATGATTATGTTCTTTTTTGTTCCTGCTCTGTTGAACGCATCTGAAGATTACAGGAAAGCCAGCTTAAATGAAGTCGCTTCAATGACGTTGCAGAATAATTATGACATCAGAACGTCAAGACTTGATGAAAAAATAAACAGTTTAAATCTGGATCTTCCGAAAGCAATTTACGATGGAATATTAAGTTTTAAAACCGGATACTCTATAGATAAAACGGAAACAACAATAGGCCAGTTTTTTGGAACGGATAACAGAAGGTTTAACTATGAGCTTGGTTTTAAAAAACAGTTTTCTACTGGAACCGGACTTTCGCTTGCCTTTGTGAACACTCGTGAGAAGACTAATTCAGAATTTGTTTCAATTAACCCTAACTGGGAGTCTTATTTTGAATTCGGAATCAATCAGCCTCTTTTGAATAATTTTGCAGGACTTGCATACAGATTGGGAGTTGATATTGCAAGACACGATGTTGAAATCGGAAATCTGGGACTCCTTGACAGAATTGAAGGAAACCTTTTTGAGGTTACTCAGATTTACTGGAACCTATATCGTGCTAAAACGAATCTGGAAATTCTTAAAAAGACCCTTGAGAAAACAAAAAAACTTCTGGAAAATGCCAGGAGCAAAAGAAGGAGGGGCCTTTTCGAAAAAGTGGATGTTTATGCATTTGAAGCACTCTATTCCCAAAGAGAAGGTGAAGTGATTCTGGCAGAAAATGACTATGAAAATGCCATAGACAGACTTAAATTTTTAACCGGCTCCGGAAACGAGTCGCCGTCGATAATGCCCTCTGAAAAACCGCAGCTTAAGGATATAAAGCTCTCATATGAAAGTCATGCTAAGGAAGCTTTTAAAAGAAGAAGAGATTACTTAAGGGTCAAGAAATCGGCTCAAAAAAACTCTTTAGAACTTAAAATGTATAAAAACAGCAGGTATCCAAGACTGGATCTTTTAACAAGTCTTAGGGTCAACGGTATATCAGGTGAATACGGAAAAGCTCTGGCCGATGTTCCCCAGTTCAGCAATCCTCTTTGGTTTATAGGTATTGAATTTGACTGGAACGTAGACAACAGGGAAGCCAGGGCGAATTATTCAAGGGCTAAGCTGCAAAAGGCTCAGAATCTGATTGAACTTAAAAGGATTGAGGCGAAAATCGAGGAAGATTTAAAAATAGCAATAAGAAGAATTGAGACTGGGATTGAAAACGTAAAAAAGACCCGTGAGACAAAAAAATATCAGGAGCTTAAGCTGTCTGAAGAAGAAAAACGCTTCTCAATGGGCCGTTCAACAAGCGAAACGGTAATAAATTATGAACAGGACCTTTTGATAGCTCAGCTTGCCGAGACAATCACCCTGGTTGAGTATGAGCAGAGCATTTTAAATCTTTTGTTTGTCAAGAATGTTCTTGTAGAGAGGTTTTTAAATTAAATGAAGCTAATAAGGTTTTCGGTAAATCATTCATTATTCGTTAATTTTCTTTCAGTTATTATCATCATTTGGGGTCTGTTTTCGCTGTTCTCGCTTCAAAGAGACGCTTTCCCGAACGTTAATTTCGGGATAGTCCTTGTGACCACTGTTTACCCCGGATCGGCACCGGATGAGGTTGAAAAATTAATAACAATTCCCATCGAAAAAGAGCTTAGAGCCGTTAACGGTATTAAAGAGATGTATTCATCTTCGGAAGAGGGAATTTCGACAATATTCATTACAATAGATCCGGATGAACCGGAACAATACAGGGTAATTAACGATATTCAGAGGGCGGTTGATGCCGTTCCCGATTATCCTTCCGATCTGGAAGATAAGCCGATAGTGCGGGAAATAAGGACAAAAGACTATCCGATAATGCAGGTTTCACTTACGGCTGATTTCCCGGAAGAAAAGTTGATGGACCATGTTGAGATTATCGAGGAAATGCTCCTTGATGTGGATGAAATATCAAACGTATCAAGAAGCGGTTGGCGCGATCGGCAGATATGGGTTGAAGCGGATCCCAAAAAGTCCGATCAGTATCTGATTTCACTTTTTCAGGTAATAAAAGCACTGCAAACACATAATGTTACGGTTCCGGGCGGTAAAATTGAAAAGGCTTCTAAAGATTATATCGTAAGGACAACCGGAGAATTTGAGACGGCTGATGAAATTAAAGAAGTGATAATACGCTCCAATGATATGGGGAATCTGGTCCGTATCAAAGACGTCGCTACGGTTTCTGATGAGCTAAAAGAAGAAACGGTTTTAAATAAAACTGATGCTCAAAGAGCCATAAACCTTATACCTATGAAGAAAGAAAGCGCCGACGTTATTACGCTTGTAAATTCCGTAAAAAAGATGGTCGATGAGTACACACAAGATGTGCCGGGCTTAAAAGTAAAATATGTGAACGATTTTTCCTATTTCGTGAAAAGACGACTAAATATTCTTACAAATAATTCCTATGTCGGGATCGTTCTGGTCCTTTTGGCTCTTTTTGCATTCTTGAGCCCGTCAGTAGCCTTCTTAACCGCCCTGGGTATCCCCATATCATTTCTTATTACTTTTATAATTATGGGTGTGGGGGATATTACAATAAATCTTATTTCCATGTTCGGAATTATAACTGTTCTGGGGATGCTCGTTGATGATGCGATTATAATCTCGGAAAATATATACAGACATATTGAAAAGGGTATGCCGGTAAGGGAGGCCGCGGTTAAAGGCGGGTCTGAAGTTGTAAAACCTGTTTTGGCGGCAATTATTACTACGATGACGGCATTTGCGCCTCTGTTTTTTATTTCCGGTATTACGGGAAAATTCATTATGAATATTCCGTTAGCCGTGATTATTGCATTGGGCGCAAGCCTTTTCGAGGCATTTATTATTTTACCTTCCCACGTGGCGGAATTTGCAAGACAACCGAAAAT
>CAYYBZ010000103.1:0-6959 GCA_964470285.1 uncultured Oligoflexia bacterium | reverse complement strand
CCATCCATTATTTTTATAGTCTCATCCATATTCTTACATCAATTAATAACTGATGTTTTTTTATTTGATGACAAATCTTTCATAGAGAATAACAGAAATATTCAAACCGCCGAAGCTGTGAAAAAATCTTTTTTTACGAGTATCTACGGCAAAGAAAAAATATATATCCCGATTTACCGACCGGTTTATATTTCAAGCCTGTATATCAATGAAGTGTTGTTTGGGCACAGTGCAAGGGCATTTCACTTTGTAGATATATATCATCACATCCTGGTCTGTATTCTTCTATATTTTTTGTTATCGGTTTTTTTCGGGCATTCATTAAGATCTCTGTTTCCTGTTTTAATATTTGCCGTTCACCCCGTTCACATAGATACTTTAGCCTTTATACATAACCGCTCTGAAGTTTTAGCGGCACTTTTTATTCTTCTTGCATCACTGATAATTGTAAAAAACAGCTATTTTAAGACCTTTTTCTGCAAAAATGAACCCCCTGATATCAAAACAAAAAGGACATTATTGGTGATATTGCCTGCGTCGTTTTTCTTTTGCCTTGCTCTATTTTCCAAAGAATCTGCCGCTTCTTTTGCTTTGATATTTATTTTTGCTGTTCTAATTGCAGGCATTGGAGCAAATATATCCTTTAAAAAACTAAAGCCTGCAATTATAACTTCAACTTTATTTTTATTGGTTCTTGTAATTTATCTTTTAATAAGGGTTTCGATTTTCGGCTCAATCGGTTCTGCAAAGGAACACTCATTTTTTTATGGCGAGGGATTCATAGAAACATTTGCCACAATGAGCAGAGTACTCAAAGATTACTTATTGCTTCTGATTATGCCGATATCTCTTAAGGTAAGCTATGTAGATTACCCTATTTCCAAAAGTTTATTTGAATTAAGAGTGCTGACTTCATGCTCTGTTCATTTCTTTATTCTTTTAGCGGGCATATATTTCTACAGGAAAAAACCGATTGTAACCTTTCTTATAGGAGCTTTTTATATTTCTCTGCTGCCGGTATCGGGAGTCATACCGTTTCCCGAGATTAAAGCAGAAAGATTTCTTTACATTCCTAGTATTTTTTTCAGTGTGCTCATAGCAATAATCATAGGAAAAAGTTTAGAAAATAAAAGACTGCGTTTGGTGTTTATCTCAATCTTGACATTAATAATTATTTTGTTCGGGATTTTGTCTTATAAATATTCATTGTACTTCTCTTCAAGGCGCACCCTTTGGACGCAGATGGTAAAAAGGTCTCCTGATAATTTCAAGGCAAGGCTTAATCTGGCGCTTTATTATTTCTATGACAAGCATAACTGCAGGGATGCAAAGGAACATCTTTTAAAAACCATAGAACTGCAACCAAAATCCGAGAATGCATACATGCCGTTGGCCATCTGTTTTCATGAGGAGGGCAAGAATGATTATTCAAAAATGGTTTTTGAAGAGGGCTTAAGACTTTTCCCGGTAAGTGAAATGCTCAACGTAAATTACGCGGTTTTGAGTTATAAGCTTGGAGACTATAAAAAAGCGTGGATACAGGTACAAAAAGCTAAAAAACTTGCACCGAAGAATAAGATGATTCAGGATATCTTTGACGAAATAAAAAGGAAAAACGAGTAGTGGCAAAAGAAAAGGAAACAATAGTGTCCGGGGATTATAAGGTAAAAATACTGTTTGTCTTAATTGTCACCGTAGCCTCAATTATCATATTTATTCCGACTATCAACAATAGTTTTGTTTTTGATGATGAAAGCCTTGTCGGTGAAAATGAACTTATAAGGAATTTAGAACATGTTCCGGAATTTTTTGTAAGCGACATACTTAACAAGGCCGCTACAAGCGACAGGGGCCCACTTTACCGTCCGCTTCTTCTTACGAATCTTTCATTTGAATCCAAGATTTTCGGGCACAGTGCCTTAGCCTTTCATATAATAAACGTTTTACTTCACGCTGTGGCTGCTATTCTGTTTTTCTTCATTTTAACAATGTATTTTGGCTTCTCTATAAAATCACTTTTACCGGCACTGGTATTTGCAGTTCATCCTGTCCATGTGGACGCAGTGGCTTTCATAATTAACAGATCGGAGATAATGGCCCTGATATTTCTGTTTTTAGGTTTCATAGCTTTCAAAAAAAGCGATTCCGATAATTTCCTGTCATCTTTTACGGAAGGTAAAAAAGAATTTACATCTAAATTTGGAATCATGAAGATATTTTTTGCGTTTTTGGCATTTCTATGTGCCTTGCTTTGTAAGGAAACAGCTTTAACCGCAATCCTGTTTATTGTAATATTTTTCCTGATAAAGTACTTAAACGGTTCGGGGTTAAAAAGATTTAAGAAGCCGGGATTGTTTCTTCTCGGTCTTTTCTGCTTTGCAATAATTTACTTTTATTTAAGATATATTTCTGTAGCCTCTTTAGGTTCGGATCCTGACGCGACAATATTTGCACAAAGAAATTTCAGACAGATATTTCCTACAATGAGCAGAGTGTTTCTTGATTACATTAAAATGCTGATATATCCTCTTTCACTGAGAGTCGATTATTCTGATTATGAAATATCCGGAAGTATTTTTGATTTAAAAGCTTTAATCGCCTACATCGTTCATTTTTCAATATTCTCACTTGCAATTCTAAGCATCAGGAAAAAACCCTTTATTTCTTTTATAATATTTTGTTTTTATGCCTCATTAAGTCCGGTTTCTCAGATAATTCCATTTAACGATATAAAAGCCGAACGATTCCTTTATTTACCGAGTGTTTTCTTCTCTTTATCCTTCGGCTTTTTGTTGATGCAGATAAGGGAATCCAGCAAACACTTTAAAAATATTTCTCTAGTCATAATTCTAATAATAGTTTCTTACGGAGCGTTGGCTTTAAGATACTCATCAAACTTTATATCAGAAGAAATTCTTTGGTCGGCAATGATCGAGAGATCACCGGAAAACAAAAAAATGAATTACAATCTGGGACTGCATCTATGGAAGAGGCATGAATTTGAACATGCTTTACCTTTCCTTGAAAAGACTGTTAAATTGGATAAATATTATTACCGGGCTTATGCCCCTTTGGCGGTCAGTTACTCAATGCTGGGAAAGACCAAAAAAGCCAGAATAACCTTTGAAACAGGACTTAAAATTGCACCGTACTATCCGCTTTTAAACCAGAACTACGCAGTTTTCAACTATTTCAGGGGAGATCTTAAAAAGGCGTACTTTTATATAATGAGGGCATACGGCAAGCAACCTGGAAATCAAAGTATCATTAATATTAAAACAGAAATTGAAAAGAAGTTAAAATTGTATGCTAAATAGCAGATGGTTTGCTTTTAAAAGAATCAGGCATATAAATATAACCGTTTATACTATACATATACACCTGTAATTACAGCTACATAAAAAATTATAGTTATAACCGGTTATGCTTCAATCGAAACGGCAGTGGAGAGTGCCAGGCTTGGAACATCGGACTATATCCCCAAACCCTTTACGCCTGATGAACTTGTAAAGGCGGTTAACGACAATTTAAGAATGGCTGCATAATAAAGTTTAAAGCGAAAGGCAGGTTTAAGTAAAAGAAAAACTAAAGTTTACACGGGGAGTCAATCGTTAGTATTTGACTCCCCGTATTTTGTTCGATTGCGGATTATGTAAGTGTAATTGTAAAAACAAAAGTTTGAGTTCTTGTCACTCCTTCTGAATCAGTTACCGTTAAAACAAGTGTTAATGTAAATGTTGTCGGATCAGAAGGTACGCAGTCATTGCTGAATGTAACCAGCCAGAACGTTGTTATGAATTCAGCTAAATTAAGACTTGTGAGATCAACGTCACCTGTCGAACCCAGATCAAGCTTTGCTCCGCCTGTCGCATCGGCTATCTGTGCCGGAGAAATGTAATCGTCGCTTGATTGGTCATCATAATCCGGATCTCTTACGGCGTGAACCGTAACATTTCCCGCAAGCTTT
Source organism: uncultured Oligoflexia bacterium (assembly GCA_964470285.1). Taxonomy (GTDB): domain Bacteria; phylum Bdellovibrionota_G; class CAYYBZ01; order CAYYBZ01; family CAYYBZ01; genus CAYYBZ01. The sequence continues at coordinate 2,992 of CAYYBZ010000103.1, read as the reverse complement.
GATACATCAGGTTTTAAAGGTGGTATCCATGGTTCTGTAATACCGCCAGATTCTAACTGATAGTCTGTTCCTGAAGAAGTGTAAGAATAAACATCTCCTATTAGAATCATATAGAAGGGAACTCCTTCTCTGTTTGAAAGGCCGGTTTCGTTTGTTTCAAGGCCGGCACTTGCCATAACGGCGCCGAAATAATTTTCAGGACCAGAACCACCGTCATCACCGCTTCCGATAACGGTTTTTACCTTGTCCGAGAATGTTTTGAAAGTGGTCAGATCGGTAAAATCCTGCTGAGGTCTTGCCACAGTATCAAAGGTGGGAGGATCGTTTGCTCCGGATCCTATCAAATCGTAAGCACCGCCGGTCTCAAGTTTTGTATTGTAAGCATCACCGAGAGTTACCATGGCAAATTTAACGTCAAGTTCGGCGTCTGAAAGAGTTTGAGCAAAAGAGTCAATAGAGCCTAAAATGCCGGAAACTTTGGTGCCCATGCTTGCAGTAGTATCAACGATAAAAGCGACGTCGGCACTTGAAGATGTTCCTTCTCCGAACGCAAATTTAGAGCTGCAGTCTGCCGGTTTATAGTTGGTAAAAAGCCGCATGGATGTTGTATCGGGCACGGGAGAAAACTTAGGGGAGGATGAAGTGTCTTCGAAAGATGCGGCAAGGTCCATTTTATCAATGTCGTCTTCGCCGTAAGGGTTTCCGGTTACAGGATTAATTATGGGAGCCAGTGTTGCAATGAGTTTACCGTCTTCAATCTTGAGCTTTGCACTGGTAATTGAATCCCCTGTTGATGAAACATCGTAGGCAAGCGTTTTACCGGAAACAGAACCGTCGGAACTGCATCCATACAAAATAAATAGAGATAAAATCAAAGCTAGAGGAAGGGCCGGGTTAAGCAGGGTTTTCTTCATAAACAGTTCTCCTTTAAATAAGATTAAAAAATTAATGGGATTATCATGTGGTCTTAAGTTGTTATTATAACACCGAGATTTAGTTTTACAAGCAATCACGCTATTGACATAATTGAAGCAACTCAATACATTATTCACCATACTTAACATTAATTGAGAGGTGAATATGTCAGTTTTAACTAGAGGCAGTTCTAAATCTTTAAAACCCATGGGACTTATAAACCTGGGAAACATTTTCTGGAATGCACCTACACCTTACTTATATGAAGAAATAGTTCACAGACATGAAGGCTATGTTGCGCATCTTGGCCCTGTTGTTGTAAGAACAGGTCACCATACCGGCCGAAGTCCAAACGACCGTTTCATAGTCAAGGACGGCGTAAGTGAAAACAGGGTCTGGTGGAGCGAAACCAACAAACCTTTTGATCCGCAGAAATTTCAAAATCTTTTTGCAAGGCTTCAGGCTTATCTACAGGGAAAAGATATTTTTATACAGGACTGTCATGCAGGAGCAGATTCAAAGTATAGAACTCCGGTTAGGGTTATCACAGAAGACGCGTGGCAAAGCGTTTTTGCGCGAAATATGTTAAGACAAATCCATGACCCCGGTGAAAGGGAAGCACATGTGCCTGAATTTACAATTTTAGGTGTTCCTAGATTTAACGCTATACCCGAGATTGACGGGACCAATTCAGAAGCTTTTATAATACTGAATTTTGAAAAGAAAATGGTTTTAATAGGAGGCACAAGTTATGCCGGTGAGATCAAAAAATCCATTTTTACAATTTTAAACTTTCTTCTTCCTTCTCAACAGGTTCTTTCGATGCACTGCTCGGCAAACGTAGGTAAAACCGGTGATGTTGCTATTTTCTTCGGGCTTTCGGGAACCGGAAAAACAACGCTTTCTGCAGATCCCGAAAGAAACTTAATAGGTGATGACGAACACGGCTGGTCTGATAACGGTGTTTTCAATCATGAAGGCGGCTGTTATGCAAAGGTTATAAGACTTTCAGCCGAGCATGAACCGCAGATTTTTGAAACGACAAGAAAATTCGGGACCATTCTTGAGAACGTAGGTTTTGATATTTCAACAAGGAGAATAGATCTTAATGATAATTCCTTAACTGAAAATACAAGAGCCGCATACCCTATAAGTCATATTCCGGGAGCTTTGAGAGAGGGTATGGCCGGACATCCCAAAAACATAATAATGCTGACAAGCGATGCTTTCGGAGTTTTACCTCCTATAAGCAGACTTAACTCTTATCAGGCAAGCTATCAGTTTATTTCAGGTTATACTTCAAAGCTTGCAGGAACTGAAGTAGGGTTGGGAAATGAACCAAAGGCGACTTTCTCCACATGTTTTGGGGCTCCGTTTATGGTTTTACCTCCCAAAGTTTATTCAAAACTCTTAAGAGAGAAAATCGAAAAGCATAAGGTTAATACATGGCTTATCAATACAGGCTGGAGCGGGGGAGCTTTTGGCGTGGGTAAGAGGATGGATCTTCCCCATACCAGGGCAATCGTAAAAGCCGCTCTTTCGGGTGAGCTTGATAAGGTAAAATACGAAACGGATCCGATTTTCGGACTTTCATATCCGATTAGCTGTCCAAATGTTCCTTCAGAAATACTTAACCCGAAAAATACATGGAAAGATAAGGCTGCATATGATGAAAAAGCAAAAGAGCTTGCGAAGAGATTTCACGAGAACTTTAAGCGGTTTGAGGGTGATGTAATCGCTGAGGTTAAGTCCGCCGGTCCGACATTCAAGTAAGAAAGATTTTTAAATGGCTGTAAAAATAGAAGGAGAATACCTTGGCGATACAAGGGTTAAGGTGATTCATCAAGCGGGCGAAGAAATTATTACATGTGCACCCCTCGATAACAGGGGTGACGGCTCAAGATTTTCGCCGACTGATCTTTTAACTACGTCTCTGGGTTCCTGTGTTTTGACTATTATGGCCTTTGTTGCCGAAGATAACGAAATAAATTTCAAGGGTGTGAAATATACTGCCGAGAAAATCATGAAAAAATCACCCAGAATGGTTGAAAGGGTAATCCTTAAGATTTTTATGCCG
>CAYYBZ010000102.1:0-6975 GCA_964470285.1 uncultured Oligoflexia bacterium | reverse complement strand
TCTTCCTTTAAAACTCCCTTTTTGGTGATTATTTTTGTCATGATTTTTCTGACTTTAACTAATTCTCTGTCATCCAGGTCACCGCAAAGTAAAAGTTCTCTTGAAATATAGAGGCATTTGCTGCACATATCCGATTCGGAATGTTCGCAAACATCACCCTTTTTGACTCTTGATTTGGTTTTTCTTTTTGAAATCTTTTTAACCATTATTCACTCCGAAATTTAATAACCTTTTATTCAGAATAGTCAGATACCGCAACTTTATCTCATAGCGGAAATCTATCTTGAAATCAACCTATATATAACAGGATAAGCTTTGACAGGCGAGAATCGTAATAACAGGCTCATGTCTTACGGCGGTCAAGCTTGTATTTTATTATTTTTTTATTCAGTCCCTGCCTTGTAATTCCGCAAAGGGTTGCAACCTTTGTCTTATTCCAGCCGTATTTTCTTAAGTAGCTTGAAATAAGATTTCTCTCAAACTCATCAACCATGGTCTTGATTGACCCCTCTTTTAAATCGTCCAGATTCTTAATGCTGTCTGGATAACTCTCATAAAAGAACTTTTTAGATAAATCTCTGGGCTTAACAAGAGTATGTGAAGGCTTTAAGGCAACTATTCTTTCTATTTCGTTTCCCAGTTCTCTAATATTTCCCGGCCAGTAATAGTTTGAAAGCTCATTAATGGCTTCCTGCGAAAGCTTAATACCTTCTTTCCCGGTTTTGGACTCAAAGATGTTAAGAAAGTGTCTTGTAAGTATCGGGATATCTTCTACCCTGTCTCTTAAAGGAGGAAGTGTTAGTTCGACAACGGCCAGCCTGTAATAAAGATCTTCCCTGAATTTGGCCTGTTCGATGAGCTTTTTAAGATCTCTATGAGTAGCAGAAACAACTCGGACATCAACCTGGCTCATTTCGGTATCACCCACCCTCATGAAGGTTCCTTCCTGAATCAGCCTTAGTATCTTAACCTGAAGAGCAAGACTCATTTCCCCGACTTCATCCAGGAAAATCGTTCCTTTATTAGCTACTTCAAACAAACCCTTTTTATCGGCGAAGGCTCCCGTAAAAGCGCCTTTTTTGTATCCGAATAACTCGGCTTCAAGAAGGGTTTCAGTTAAGGCCGCACAATTAATCGTAACGAAAAGTCCTTCTTTTCTGGTTGAGTGTTCGTGAATAAGCTTGCTTAAAAGCTCTTTTCCGGTGCCGCTTTCCCCGTAAATAATAACTGAGGAATCTGATCCACCTATCATCTGAATCTGTTTTATTATATCCAGAACCGCCTGATTCTTAGTTATTATGCCGTGATGGTTGTGCTGATTTTCTTCGGCCGACTGTTCATGTTCCCTGTTGCTCTCTTTTAAATACCCCCCTATTTCATCGTTCATTATTTCAAAGAGGTTTTTTACAATAGCGAACTTGTCGCTTGAGAAAAAAGGAATCTTTTGACAGGCTTCATTTACCTTGTCAGAATCAAGACCAAGATCGGAAACCTTTCCCTTAATCTTTTCTAAAAGAACCGAGTCTTTATCTCCTTTTGCAAACTCGCCCATTCTGAACACGCCAAGAACATTTCCGTTAATAGAAACGGGACAGGCCATTTCAGTCATCCCGGCATGGCACTCCGTCGAAAAAACATCTTTTTTACTTATGCAGCCCTCAATAACCTGTAAAAAACATTCCCTGCATTTTTCAAGACCCTTTTCAGATTGCTGAATCAGATCGCAAAGCGGTCTTTTGGAATCTAACAGAAATGGGGTTTCGGAGTCGAGCATAAGCCTTTTTGAACCGTGACCGAGCCATTTTTGCTTGGCATCCTTTCTTCTGTTGGCGCGAATCAGGTAAAGTGAAGTCATATCAAGGTTTTTAAGACCTTCTACCATTCTTGCCGTAACTCTTAGTTGCCCTACTCTTACCCAGTCAATATTGGCATCCGGCTTCATAAATTACCCCTTTTTATTTCAAGCATTTAAGAAACATACATAAGGAATAAATCTTAATAACCTAAAATGTATAATGAATCTATGAATGTAGCAAGTAAATAAAAGTTCCTATTTTAGACATGAAATATTTGTGTAGGCTTATAAAACGTAAAGTTTACTCCCATGTAACTTTAGGATACAGAATTACAAATCAAAATAGTAAATTTTTGTTTCCAAATTATTTTCTAATACCTATAAAGTCCATGAACTCTGACCTTGTCGCCTGATTGTCGTAAAAGGCTCCGAGCATAGCACTTGTTATTGCAGTTGAGTTGAGCTTTTCAACACCCCTCATTTTCATGCAAAGGTGTCCTGCTTCAGTAACGACGGCTACTCCCTGAGGATTTAAATGTTTTTCAATAGTGTCCGCTATCTGTCTTGTAAGTCTTTCCTGAACCTGAAGCCTTCTTGAATAAACTTCAACCAGACGGGCAAGTTTGGACAGTCCTATTATTTTATTATTGGGAATATATGCGATATGGCATTTGCCAAAAAAAGGCACCATGTGATGTTCGCAAAGGCTGAAAAAATCGATATCCTTAAGAACTATCATATCCTGAGGACCTTCAGTGTACATGGCTCCGTTTATTATCTTTTCTGGATCTTCACTGTAGCCTTTTGTCAGATATTTATACATCTCTGAAACTCTGTGGGGTGTCTTTTCCAGACCTTCTCTTTCGGGGTTCTCTCCTATTTCTAAGAGTAAAGATTTAATAATATTTTCCATTTCGTCATCCTTTTTACACAATTTGTCAGTGGAAGCAGTATTTATCACCATTTAAGTAGTTATTTCAAGTACTTTTTTATAAGTCCCAATGTAATAAAAATGCAATATCAGAAATAACACATTAGAAAAGATATTTACAAAAAGTATTAAAAAATCAGCCAGCATTTTTGAAGCAGCAGCGGTGAACATGCCGGGCCCCACTTGGATATGAGAGCACAGCACCTTTAGGTGACGCATCGCAATTGCACGACAGGCACATTGCGATGCGAGTGCTCGAATACCCTAGTGGGTTGCATGTGAAGCGCGAGAGCGAAGGAAACGCTGTCTGATTTTTTAATACTTTTTGCAATAAATTTCTTAAGTATCGGCTCTTTCAAGAGCCCTTGCCAGAAACTTCATTGAATGTACTACTTTTTCACCCGTACCCTGCTCTATCTGAATTTTACAGGTTCCACAGCTTGTTACTATGAAATCATAGGCTTCCAATCCTATTTCATCAAAAAGCCTGGCCCCCATCTTCATGGAAAGATCAAAATTCTTCTTTTTCATACCGAATGTGCCTGCAATACCGCAGCAATAATCAGGAAGTTTTTTAATCTCCACTCCCGGCACTAAACTCAAAAGTTCAACCGGATGAATTTTCATTTTCTGTGCCCTTAAATGACAGGGAGTATGAAACGCTATCTTTAGCCGGGCCTCCGGAAATTCGGGATTAAAAAGTTCTCTGGATTTTAAATCGAGAAGATACTCATGTATGTCCAAGACGTTTTGTGAAACTGCTTGGGCATCCTCACTTCCTATAATTGAAGGGTATTCAACCTTCATGGCAAAACCGCAGCTGGCTGAAGACGTAATAACCTTGTACCCTCTTTCCACAAAGCTTCTTAAAACTTTTAAATTTTCTTTTATATTTTCAAGATAGCTATCATAAGTCCCGTGACTCATGGCCGAGACGTAACAGGAATCGTAATTGTGAATCTTTATCTTTATTTTTGCCTTTTGAAGCATAAAGAGAGTTCCCTCACTCTCACCCGGGTCATTGTACATTCCAAAACATCCGGGATGATAAAGAACTTTCTCGCCTTCAAGCAATTCTTTACTTTTAATCTTTTTCTTAAATTTGGCCCTTGAAAATTCAGGTAAATTTCTTCTTCGGTCTATTCCTATTGTTTTTTCAAGAAAAAATCTTGAAGTAGAATTTTTCAAAAGAAAGTTGCTAAACGACCCGAAAAGAGAGCCTGTTTTTACAATACTTTTTACGTCACCGAAGTATTTATCGGCAAGAGTTGTTCCGACTTTCTTGTTTAAAACTTTTTTTGCCTCGAGGCACAAAAGAGGAATGTCGATTACAGTCGGGCAACTCACCAGACATTGATTGCAGTTCATGCAATGGTCGATAACCTCCTTAAGAGCTTTAAGCGTATTCTCATCTGCAGGTATATTTCCCGACGCCAGCATCTTTAAAAGATTAACTTTTGATCTTGCCGAATCCTTTTCGTCTTTCGTAGTTATTGCTACCGGGCAATAATGCCTGCAGGTTCCGCATCCGTGACATTTTGAAAGCTCTTCACTTAGCGAGGCCTTTTTAAATATTTCCACATCTTTTCCAAAATCGTAGTCATATCTCAAAGAATCTAGATTTATTCCGGTTTCATCCGAGATTTTCTTGCCGGGATTCATTATTCCTACCGGATCCAGTATCGATTTTAGCTGTTTAAAAACGTTTACAAGCTCTCCGTACTGGGAATTTACGTAAGGAGCCCTTAAAAGTCCGTCACCGTGTTCTCCGGTAATTGTTCCTGAATATTCCTTAACAAGGGCGTATGTTTCATCTGAAAAAAGCCTTACCCTGGACCGAAAATCCGGTCTGGTCGAATCAATGACGGGATTTACATGTATATTACCAGAACCTACATGACCGTAAACCGTAGATGTAAGACCGTGCTTACCCAGAAGTTTCTTTAAATCACCGATAAAATTAAGAAGTTTCGAGGGATGAACGGCAATGTCCTCTACGAACCTTACCGGTTTTGCCCTTCCCTTTACGCGGTTTAAAATGGGAGAAGCGGCCTTTCGTATACTCCATAGAAAGTCTCTTCTTTCCTGTTCCTCTTCAACATCTACTCTTATGGCGGTTTTTTTAAGTATCCTGTTTAACTTTTCTGTTCTTCCTTCAATATCTACCTGTATGTTTGAATCCAGTTCAATCAGAACAATAGTCTTCGTACCTTCCGGAAGAAAAGATTTTATCTTGTCATTTTCAAGAATAATAAGCTCCAGAAGAATATCGTCTATCATTTCCATAGCGGACGGAATAAGCTCAAGAATTTCTTCCAAATGTTTCAGGGCACTCTCTAAAGATGAGAATGAACAGAGAAAAAGCCTTTTAAATTGCGCAATATTTGCAATCTTTAACTTTATATCGCGGAAAAGGCCCAAAGTTCCCTCCGAGCCCACAAATATTTTGTTCCAGTCTATTGAGGAATCACTAATAGCTTCCTTAAGATTGTAACCTGAAGAGTTTTTGGTTACGAAAGGGTAAGAACCTGCAATTAGCTGAGAATTTTCCTTTAGAAGCCTGTAAACCTTAAAGTTTAAAAGATCTTCAAAAGACTCAAGATTGTCGTTGGTAAGATTGTGAAGATTTTTTCTTTTTGAAAGATTGGCACTTGAAACAAGCCTTCCGGAACTTAAGACAACACTTAAATCCAGAACCCAGTCCTTTGTGTCCCCGTATTTAACGGCATGAATACCCGAAGAATTGTTGGCCGTTACCCCGCCGATTGTGCAGTAATCCGTACTTGATGGATCTGGAGGGAAAAATTTTCCGTACTTCGCGAGTTCATTTTGAAGGTTCCCGTGGACAACCCCTCCTTCGACGATAACGTAGTTACTGTCGGAGTTTAACTCCTTAATTCTTGTCATGTATTTCGAAAAATCAATAACCAGGCCTTTGCCTAAAACTCCACCGGTCATATTTGTTCCTGAACCGCGTCCGATGACAGGTATTCTTTCCTGTGAACAAATTTCCACAATCCTTCTTAAATCAAGTGAATTTTGCGGACAGAAAACGGCATCGGGAACGATTTGATAAATAGAGGCATCCGTAGAGTATGCCGATCTCGTAACATCATCAAAATATAAATCACCCTCAAGTGTCTTTGAAAAACTATTGAGAATCTGTTTAACCCTGGAATCCATTGTCCTAATAATACACAAAGACCGAAATGAAGGGAATAGGCAGTTAATAAAGCATAATCAAAATCATATTCAGAATCAGAATCAGAATTATAGATTAAGATTATGATTATGATTACGATTCTGATTATAATTAAGAAGAGTTATATAGATCGGTTTTTGATTTGTTTTTACGTAGCGGCTCAAATAGAGATTCTTATCTCATATTATATAAAAAGCGAACGTGTCCCGAAGGGAATGCATCAACTTGTTTGAGCGCAAGCGAGTTGTTGATGCAAGTAAGCTTTTTCTCATTATCTACATATCAAATCGAAGCTAGTAGCGGAGTAAAAACAAATCAAAAACCGATCTAGATATTTCAAACTATTTCTTTTTCTTTTCGCGTTTTCGATATTCGTTTGTATGTTCCCTGTAGTCTGAAAGAAGCATTTTTTTGTTAAAAATCAGCTGATCACGCGTGTACTTGGAGAGTTCATACTCATCGGACATTCTTATTGCATCTACGGGACAGGCCTCTTCACAATAGCCGCAAACTATGCATCTGCCCATATCTATAATAAATTCTTTTGGTCTTCTCTCTCTGACATCGGGGTTTTCATGCTCGGCAATTTCTATGTAAATTGCATCGGGCGGACATATTCTTTCACAAAGTTTACAGGCAACGCATTTTTCAATACCGTCATCTCCCATCGTAAGATAGGGGAACCCCCTGTATTTTTCTTCGGTGTGCCACCTCTGTTCGGGATATTCCAGTGTAATCTTTTTTGCGAAAAAATTTTTAAACGTTATGAATAATCCCCTAAAAATCTCAGGCAAATAAAGCTTTTCAACAAATGTAAGCTCTTTTCTTTTAAACGTATATGCCATTTATCTCTTTAACTCCCTGTCGTAATGGGTATAAAGTTTTTGACCGGCCCTTAGATCCGACAGTTCTTTTGGATAATTGTCGACAAGACCTGCCAGATCATTGTAAATATCTCTTTCATCGGTAAAGGCTTCTCTTGAACCCAGCTCCACTGCCAGTTCTGCCAGAATTTCCCACTCTGCCGTTCTTTCTTTGGTAACATCA
>CAYYBZ010000101.1:916-6976 GCA_964470285.1 uncultured Oligoflexia bacterium | reverse complement strand
GCTCAGGAAGAGATTGAAAATCTCGAACAAAGAAAAGAGGTTTTGGAGCGGAATCTGAAAGTTCTTCTCTCTCCTAAAGATCCTTACGAAGGCAAGAATGTTTTTGTCGAAATAAGAGCAGGGACCGGAGGGGATGAGGCCAGTCTTTTTGCTACTGATCTTTTCAGAATGTATCTTAAATACGCGGAAAATAACCGCTGGAAGATAGAGATAATGAGTTCTTCCCAGACCGGAGTAGGAGGTATGAAGGAAGTTATAGTTCTTATCAAGGGGAAAGAAGCCTACAAAAGAATGAAGTATGAAAGCGGTGTTCACAGGGTGCAGCGGGTTCCTAAAACAGAAGCGCAGGGTCGTATACATACTTCAGCTGTGACGGTAGCGGTTTTGCCAGAAGCTGAAGACGTTGAAATTCAGATTCAGGAAAAGGATTTAAGAATTGATGTTTTCAGATCGTCGGGACCCGGAGGGCAAAGTGTAAATACTACAGATTCGGCAGTAAGAATTACTCATGAACCGTCAGGTTTGGTTGTTACATGTCAGGACGAAAAGTCCCAGCATAAAAACAAGGCTAAGGCCATGAGAGTTTTAAAAGCAAGATTACTTGAGAGAAAGAGAAAAGAGCAGGAAGACAAAATCTCTTCACAGAGAAAGAGCCAGGTAAAATCAGGCGATAGAAGCGATAAGATAAGAACCTACAATTTCCCCCAGGGCAGAATTACAGATCATAGAATTCAACAGAGTTTCCATAATTTTCAGGAAATCCTGGATGGAAGACTCGATGAGATTACGGAAAGTCTTATAACTCATTTTCAGGCAATGGCACTTAAAGAGCAAAGTGAATAATAATCAAGGATAGAATATTGTTTAACAAGTCATCCTCAATCCGTGAAAATCTTTTAAAGGCCTCATCATTTCTAAGCGATAAAAATATTGAATCTGCAAGATTAGATGCCGAAGTGCTTTTATGTCAGGCTGTAAAAATCGACAGAGAAGGGCTTTACAGGGAACCTGAAAAAATGATGAATGAGGAAGAACTTGAAAGATTTAAACAATTTCTGGAAAGAAGGGCTAAATCAGAGCCCGTCGCCTACATAAGACAAAAAAAGGAATTTTACTCATTAGAGTTTAAGGTAAATGAATCAGTAATGATACCCAGGCCCGAAACTGAACTTTTAGTTGAGAAGGCGCTTGAATTTATACATAAAAATAGAGGCAGAAAGGATTTAAAGCTAATCGATCTTGGAACCGGTTCCGGAGTGATTCCCGTTTCAATTTTACATAATACGGATGCTGTATCATTTATATACGCATCAGATTTGAGTAAAGAAGCACTTGATCTGACAAACGAAAATATTGAACTTCATAATTTAACAGGCAGAATTATTGTTTTAAACACCGATTTATTCGATAAAATCGATGAGAAGTTCGACTTGATAATCTCAAATCCGCCTTACATTTCTACATCAGAAATTGAAAAGCTGGCCGATGATGTTAAGCTTTACGAACCGAGGCTGGCTCTTGAGGGCGGTCAAAAGGGTACTGAAATCATTGAAAGAATAATCGAAGTTTCTTTTGATCATTTAGAAAAACACGGCGAAATAATTATTGAAATAGGAATCGAACAGGAAGATGATATAAGGCAAATGAACGCTGTTAAAAGATACGCACAAATTGATTTCTATAAGGATTATTCCATAAGAAAACGAATTGTACATTTAAAAAGGTAAGAATTAATGGATAAATTTATCATTCAGGGCGGAAGCAGGCTCAAAGGAGAAATAAGAGTTTCGGGTTCTAAAAATGCAGCTTTACCCGTTCTTGCAGCTTGCATATTAGCTCCCGAGAACTGCCTTATTAAAAATGTCCCGGATCTTAGAGACATAGATACAATTAAAAAACTTCTAATTGAGCTGGGAGTAGAATTTGAGGTTAAAAATGACTGTCTTTTGGTTAAAGCGCAAAAGCTTGATAAGTATGAAGCACCTTATGAACTTGTAAAAACCATGAGGGCTTCCGTTCTTCTTTTAGGCCCATTGCTGGCCAGATGCGGAAAAGCCAGGGTTTCTCTACCCGGTGGCTGTGCAATAGGACAGCGTCCTATAAATCTACATCTAGCGGGATTAAAAAAACTTGGAGCGCAAATTAATCTGGAAGGCGGTTATATAGAGGCAAAAGCCGTTAATCTAACAGGCAATAAAATTCATTTCGATATTCCTACCGTAACCGGAACAATGAATCTTTTAATGGCATGCGTTTTTTCTAAAGGCGAGAGTATTCTTACGAATTGTGCTAAGGAGCCTGAAGTTTGTGAGCTTGTGCGTTTTTTAAGAAAAATGGGCGCTAAAATAGAAGGAGAGGGAAGCGCTCAAATTAAGATTCAGGGCGTTAAAGAGCTTAAAGGAGTCGAGTATAGAATTATCCCCGATAGAATCGAAACCGGAACGATGATTTCAACCGCTGCAATTACCGGCAGCGAGTTTATAATTAATGGTGTTATACCGGATCATCTGGAAACCGTCATTGAAAAGTTTAAGGAAGCCGGCGTTTCTGTCGATAGCAATGGAGATAACAGTTTAAAGGTTATAGGGCCGGATAAAATCAGCAGCGTAGATATTTCAACTTCACCCTACCCCGGATTCCCAACCGATATGCAGGCCCAGTTTATGGCGCTTATGACCTTAGCCGAAGGATCATCGGTAATTGAAGAGAACATATTTGAAGGAAGATTCATGCATGTCGCTGAACTCAGAAGAATGGGAGCCAATATCAAACAGAAGGGTTCTAGCTGTGTAGTTAAGGGAGTAAAAAGCTTAAGAGGTGCTCCTGTAATGGCAACCGATTTAAGAGCTTCAGCCTGTCTTGTTATTGCCGGGCTGGCCGCTAAAGGTAAAACCGAGGTTAGAAGAATTTATCATCTTGACAGGGGTTATGAACAGATGGAGCTTAAACTCAAGTCAGTAGGAGCAGACTGTATAAGAGTAAAAGAGTAGAAAAAACGATTTTCATGGTTTATAGTTAATAAATATGTTTTTTAAGCCTTTACTAAATAAGAATGCAGCATTCGGAGATTTTGGCGCCCTTTCTATAATTATCGGAAAAACGGTTTTAATTGATGCAGGCAGTGTTATAGCTACTCTTCCACGGGAAGAGTTAATGGATATAACAGATATTTTTATTACTCATGCCCACTTGGATCATATAAAGGATTTAGGGTTTATAGGAGAGAGCCTTTACGGAGTTTACAAACATACTGTTAATGTATGGGGTACTGCCAAAACTCTTGAGATAATTCAAAACGATGTTTTCAACGGAAGAGTCTGGGCGGATTTTACAAAATTACCGAATCAAGAAAAGCCCATACTTTCATTTAATCAACTTGAAATTCATAATGAATATAAAATAGGTAATTACATGATAAAACCGGTTCCCGTTAATCACTGCCCGGGTGCAGTCGGTCTGATCATTTCCGTTAAAGGAGAGAATGTCATTATTACCGGCGATACGGGGCCGACAGATGAAATATGGCGGCAAGTCAATGAATTAAAGGGTAATATAACTATTTACATTGAAACTTCATTTCCCAACAGAATGCTCGATGTTGCCAGGCAAACAGGCCACATGACGCCGGGCGATTTAAAAGGAGAGCTCGATAAGATTAGTAAAAAAGATGCTATCATTTATATATGTCATATTAAAATACCGTATTATAAAGAGGTTACATCCGAGATAACCCAAATTAAAGACCCAAGAATCAGGCTTTTAGAGTAATTAACTATTGAATATTTAATCCTGGTTATATACACTGCACCATTCATGTAAGTTAAACCTAGAGCACTTATAATGGGCTTATTCGATAAAATAAAAGCACCGAAAATTTCAAGAGGCGACGGAAAAGCGAAGTTTCCGGACGGGCTTTGGAAGAAATGTGACGGATGTGCCGAGATTCTCTTTCTGGCCGATATAGAAAAGAATTATAATGTCTGTCCCAAATGCGATTTTCATTACAAACTTCCGGCGCGGTTGCGCATCAAATTACTGACTGATAACAAAACCTTTATAGAGTACGATTCTCATCTGAAATCTTTAGATCCTTTAGGTTTTAAAGATTCAAAAAGATATTCCGACCGTATGAAGGAGACACTAAAAAAGACAGGCGAAAACGAGGCTTATATATACGGTGAAGGAAAGATAAATGAAATTCACGTTGCCATAGGCACTTTCCTGTTCAATTTCATGGGTGGATCCATGGGTGCCGTTGTAGGGGAAAAGGTAGCAAGAACTTTTGAACTGGGCCTTAAAAAGAAAATTCCCGCCATAGTTATATCATCTTCAGGCGGAGCAAGAATGCAGGAAGGAATTATTTCCTTAATGCAGCTTGCAAAAACATCCGTCGCTTTAACAAGATTTAAAAAGAAAGGCCTACCTTACATTTCCGTTTGTTGTGATCCGACAACCGGAGGTGTTGCAGCAAGCTTTGCCATGCAGGGAGATATCATCATAGCGGAGCCCAATGCTCTAATAGGTTTCGCGGGCCCAAGGGTTATTGAGCAGACGATCAAGGAAAAGCTACCCCAGGGATTTCAGAGAGCCGAATTTCTCCTTGAGCACGGTATGCTGGACGGAATAGTTCATCGTGTTGAGCTGAAAGATTATTTAACAAGACTTTTAAGAATCATTCGAAAGAAAACAAACTCTTCTTAGGACACATCGTGTTTTTTAACTTTTTATAATAATCAGAGGTTTCATATGCCGAGTATTACCTATAGATCTTCAGGCGTGGATATTCAAGCGGGAAATGAATTCGTAAAAAAAATAAAAGCAGAGGTAAGGAAAGCGCCTTCAAAGGGTGTTCTTTCCGAGATAGGTGAATTCGGCGGGCTGTTTGATATTTCCACGTTAAAAATGAAAAAACCGGTTTTTGTGTCTTCAGCAGACGGTGTCGGGACAAAACTTCTTTTAGCTGTTGAAATGGAGAAATACGACACTATCGGTATAGATGCGGTTGCAATGAATGTAAACGATATACTTACAACGGGTGCCATGCCGCTTTTCTTTCTTGATTACCTTGCGGTGGGTAAACTTGATATTGACATATGCTCTAAAATAATCCGCGGGATAGCCAAAGGTTGCAGGATATCCCAATGCGCAATCCTTGGAGGAGAGACAGCCGAGATGCCGGGGATTTATAAAAGTGATGATTTTGATCTTGCAGGTTTTTGCGTAGGAGTAGTTGAAAAAGACAAAATTATAACCGGTGATAAAATAAGAGAAGGGGATATGGTTTTCGGAATCAAATCATCGGGTTTTCATTCAAACGGTTTTTCTCTGATAAGAGAGGTTTTAAAAAGTAAAAGACTTAAACTTGATAAGGTTTATAAAGGATTTAAGCGTCAGCTTGGCTATATACTTCTTGAACCGACAAGAATTTATGTCAAACCGGTTCTGTCCCTGCTCGAGAAAATCACACCGTCCGGAATGGCACATATAACAGGAGGCGGGCTTAGGGATAAACTTGGAAGAATTATCCCCGAAGGTCTTTGTGCAAAGATCAACCGAAACGCATGGAGACTGCCTCAAATATTCAAATTCATGCAAAAAAACGGTTCAATATCGGATGATGAACTTTACAGTGTATTTAACTGCGGGGTAGGGTTTGTCGTGATTGTTCATCAAAAAGATGAAAGGGCCGTTAAGGATCATTTCGGAAATGATGCAGTTGAAATAGGTTACGTCGAAAAGAACGACGAAACAAGCGTCCAAATCATTTAATGAGAATTTTGGGCGTGCTTTCTTCTAATCTTTCGTAAAAAAACTTAACTGAATAGGTAGTGGGCGACGTTAATGTCGTAATCATCAGGGTTTAAAGCGGTTAATATCTTTATTCCAAATGTTTCTTCACGGCTTAGGTTTAATGTCGGACCCTTTATCTTTCTTTGTGCAGGATCCATTACTATCATTACCGACGGTTTTGTTATTAGCTCAGGATCCTTGTTTACTTCACTGACTATGCCGTAATGATTATTAGAAAGTTTCACTAGGCTGCCCACCGGATAAATACCT
>CAYYBZ010000101.1:0-906 GCA_964470285.1 uncultured Oligoflexia bacterium | reverse complement strand
ATACCTACCGTGTTTACGAAGGCTTTGACAAGAATGGGATCAAACCTTGTGCCGGAACCGTCGGAAATTATTTTAAGAGCTTCAGATGGAAGTTTGGCTTTCTGATAAACCCGGTCGGTAGTCATTGCATCGTAAGAGTCTGCAATGGCAACAATTCTCGAATAAAGAGAAATTTTTCTTTTGAAATTTGTTTTCGGATAGCCTTTGTTGTCGTATCCGATATGATGTTCAAAAGCGGGAATAATTTTTCTTATATCCTGCTCCGAAAATCCCTTCATGTTTATAAGATTTCTTACAGCTTTAGCGGGATGTTTTTGCAGTAATTCCCATTCTTCAGCCGTAAGTCCCCCCGCTTTATTGAGTACTTCTCTTGGAATAGAGAGTTTGCCGAAGTCATGGTAAAGACCTGCCATTCCCAGTTCACCTATCTGTCTTTTTGAAAAACCCAGGTTTTGAGCAAAAGCTATGCAGACAATACAGACATTAACGCTGTGATTGAAGGTATACTCGTCATAATTTTTAATTGTTGAAAGACCTATAAAAGAGTATCCCTCTTCAAGGCCCAAATCCACAAGATTGTAAACGAGTCTTTTAGCTTTTCTTGAATCAATAAGTTCGTTTTTCTCAAACCTCTTCATGGAGTCTCTTACATGATCTATAGTCTGAACATAAGTGGAAAGAGCGGATTTTTTCTTGCTCAGTATTGCCTGATCATCAAGATCTACGAGCTTTTTGGCTCTTTTTTCCAGAAATTCTACAGACTCGACATTTTTTGACTTGATAAGGGCGTTGAGCTTTTCTGAATTGACCGTTTTAGATTCGTATTGAGATGCGAAAACCGCAAAGAAGCTCTTAAGATCTTCAAAAGTGGCTTCTGTAATAAAGGTAATTCCTGAAATATTCTTT
>CAYYBZ010000100.1:0-6987 GCA_964470285.1 uncultured Oligoflexia bacterium | reverse complement strand
GTCGATTACGAGAAAGAAGACCCTACAAAGAATGAAAAAACAAAATCCCTTATTAAAAACGGCGAAACCATAGGCTGTTTTTACATCGAATCTCCCGGAATGCGCCTTTTACTGAAAAAGCTCAAATGTAATACTTTTGAGGGCCTTGTTGCAGCGAGCTCGATTATAAGACCGGGTGTATCCGAATCCGGAATGATGAGAGAATACATTGAAAGGTACAACGGGTTAAAGCCTGTTAAATATCATCACCCGGCTATGGAGAAAAATTTAAAATTAACACTGGGAGTAATGATATATCAGGAGGATGTAATAAAAATCGCAAACGATTTTGCGGGAATGGGTTTCGGTCAGGCCGATAAGCTTCGAAAGTGTATGAGCAAGAAGCGCGACTGGGAAGCTATGGATAAATACAGGGACACATTCATAAAGGGCGCTGTAAATCGCGGGGCAAAAAAGGGTGTTGTTGATGAGGTATGGAGGCAGATAGAATCATTTGCAGGCTATGCATTTTGCAAGGCACACAGCGCATCTTACGCTCAGATTTCCTATCAGGCGGCCTATCTTAAGGCCCATTATCCGGCCGAATTCATGGCTGCTGTTATCTCAAACGGGGGAGGCTTTTATCACAGCTCCGAATATGTAGAAGAGGCAAGAAGAATGGGAATACGGATTTTTCTTCCGGATGTTAACAGAAGCGAGAAATATTTTAAGGGTTCAAAAGAAAGAGTGAGAGTCGGCCTCTTTAATGTTAAAGGCTTAAGGGACAAAATAATCGATAAAATACTTGAAGAAAGAAAGAGATATTTTTTCGTTTCTCTAAGCGATTTCTTAGAGAGAACAGGCGCTCACAAAAAGGAAACCGAAAATCTTATAAAATGCGGAGTGTTCGACTGCTTTGAGTTTTCAAGACCGGAGCTTTTGTGGAAGCTTGAAATATACTTTAGGAAAAAGCATAAAAATACAGGGAAGAAAGCGGCCAGCCTTGAGCTGCCCTTAAGATACGGCGAAGCCGGGAAATGCAAAAGAATTCTTCCGCGTATAAAGGATTATTCATTAAAAACAAAACTCAAGTTCGAAAAAGAGATTTTAGATTTTACCGGCAGCTCTCACCCTTTGGATTTATTTCAGTTTGAAGCCGATCATTTAAAAGTTGTTAAGGGCAGCGAGATTGCAAATCATGTGGGTAAGGAGATAAGTGTTCTGGGATGGGTTGTTACCGCAAAACGCACGCGTACCAAAAAGGGTGATCAGATGAGATTTCTTACTATGGAGGATAAAACTGCAATCTTTGAAGTGACTCTTTTCCCCAAGACCTACAGAGAATACGGGCATGTTTTATACGGCCGGGGCCCCTACATCGTTAATGGGCGCGTTGAAAACGAATTCGGAGGAATTACAATAAGCGCAAACAGCTTAAAGAGAATCTGATAATGTGTGATGATCGGCTTGAAAAATTCAGTAAGTACTTTTTCTTAAGCCTAAGCTGGTTTAAGCGAAAGAAAAAGTACTTACTGAATTTTTCATCAACTTATAATATATTATTATGATTCTTGCCTAGCAATGTGCAAGATAGTAATATCTTCATAAATGTCCGAAACTAAAAAGAACATCTTATACGTCAATCCCTTCTGCCAGGAGACCTCAGGGGCGGACGAGAGCCTGGTTCTGATTGTTAAATATCTCAATAAGGAGATTTTTAACCCGATTGTCGCCCTGCCGGGTAGAAGTCCATACGAGAAGAAGTATGAAGAAGCCGGAGCTGAGATCATAAGATTTAGATTTTCACGCATTAAAAGAACTTATAATCCGTTTTACTACCTGTACTGGTTTTTACGTCAGATAATTGAGGTCGTTCTCTTCATGGTTGCCATTAAGCAGTACAAAATCGATTTAGTACATAACAACATGGAAGTTCTACTGGCGCCGGCAATTGCCGCGATGTTTATGCGAAAAAAATGCATCTATCACGTAAGACACAATGCAAGCGATAATCCCAAGTGGATTTATAATCTATTTGTAAGGGTCATTAACAGGCTTTCAGATAAAATTTTTGTTATTTCCAACGCAGTCGGAGAAATATTTTTTAAAAGAGAAGTGAAGGCTAAGGTCGAGGTTCTTTATAATGCGATTGAAGCTGCAAGATATTTTAACGAAAATCGGGATGATTTCTTTAAAAAGAATTTTGATGTGGATGAAAATACAAAAATTGTATGCACTGTGGGTAGAATAAGCAAAAGAAAGAACGTGGAAGAGTTTATTGAAATGGCCGAGAGGATAAATATCGAGTATAAAAAAGCCAAATTCGTAATAGTGGGGGACGCACATTTCAGAACCGACAGACATTATTATGAAAGGCTAAAAAGAATCGTAAAGAGCAAAAAACTTAAAGATGTAGTTTTGTTTGCGGGAAGGCAGGGTTTTATATCTTACGTAATGAAGTCATCTGATATTATTACAATTTCATCACATTATGAAGGTTTCGGGCGTGTTATAGTCGAGGCAATGGCAGTAGGAAAGCCGGTTGTCGGGTGTGATTCAGGGGCCGTTCCCGAGATTATGGACTGGTGTGAATGCGGAATCATTTATCCTAAAAGCAACGTGGGAGCGTTTTCCGAGGCCGTACTTAAACTTCTAAAAGACACAGATGAGTGCAGGAGACTTGGTGAGGCCGGACAGAAGAGGGTTAAAGAAAAATTTACGGTGGAGACTCAGAGAGACAGGCTCATGGCTTCTTACAGTAACCTGTTGAGGTTATCATAGCAGTCCTATCTTTTTAAGTAAGAGTTTATAGATATCCTTAAACTGCCAGTAGTAAAGTACATTTATAACCAAAAGCCATATCAGGAAGATTATCGTAAATGTTTTTGATTTTAAAAATTTCTCATAATTCATTAATTATCCTCAAAATACATTTTAATTTCTTCAATGGCATATATCCCCGAACGGCAGACCGTATTAAATCCTACCTTGCTTAATTTGACAAGTTTGTCTTTATTTTTAAAAATAAGATTGGGAATTGTGTAGTCGTGAATATTTTTTAAATAAAGGACATATCTGTTTTTTGAAATTTTCTCGCTAAATGCCTTCGAATAGTAAAGATTCCCGAAAAGCTCAACCGCAATCTGTCTTTTTCCTATTTCCTGATCTGAGTACATGGTCATCATAACTGAAGTTTTCTCGTTTGATATTTTCGAGTTAACGGGAATGTACCAGAAATCTATAAACCCCGGGGCGTTAGAATAGGAAACTTTCAGATACTCGGAAAATGGGCTCTCTGTTGTTATTAATCCATGCTCGGTTTTAGTCCTTATGCATCCTCTTTTGTCATTTAGAAGTGCAGGACTGTCCAAAAGCATTGGGTTGAACATTGTAATATGAATTTTATCACCCCATATCATTTTTACAAGTTGAGGATGAGGTTTAAATTTTTTCGCAACATTGTCTAGGATTTTTTCATGTTCTCCGGAAATTGCTGCAAATTTATCGTAGAGTAATTTTACATTTGAGTATTTTTTGGTCTTAATAAGTTCTTTGATTTGAGATTCCAAAATCCGGAAAAAATCCCAGGTTTTTTTGCCATACATGAATTTTCTATAGGAGTTCTCCAAATATAACAATGCACTTTTGATTTTTCGTTTATTTAAATCGCGCGCGAAAAGTGAAAAATCTATCCTCCAGTTTTGTGGGTAAAGGCGTTCGGCCTTTTCAATCTCTTTGCTGAAAGATTCCATGTCGTTTCTTTCGAGGCACAACATTGCCATTTCAGCGCGGATATCGGATTCCGTTTTAATTCCCATGTGTCCAGGTTTAGAAAAAATGTTTTTATAGTATTTATAAGCAGAATTCAGTTCCCCTGATTTTCGGAGTAATCTTGCAAGCTCAAGATTGTAGAGCATTGACAGAGGGTCCAGTTTAAGCGATTTTCTGAGGAAGTAGTCCAAATTCTTTTGACCGGATTTTTTAAAGATTTTGGTTTTATATAGGAGGTAATATGCTTCGTGGTCAAGAGGATTGCTTTTAAGGTAATCAATTAACAGTGAAAGAGTCTGATCTAAGCGGTATCCAGGAAAAGAATCAAGTAAGAACAGATTTTTGATAAGGGTTTTGACGATTTCAGGATTATATCTTCGATATTTATCGGGAAGTTTAATGTCTCTTGTGTTGTTTAAATCGTAGAATCCGTATGAGTCCCTGTTAAAGCTCCTGGCTTTATACTCAATTAATATAGCGTATTGAGCAAAAACAAAAATTATTAAAAGCGTTATAAATATAATTTTTCTTTTGATGTTCACTTGTAGCTCCTTGTCGAAACCGTAATAAAAGCAAGCAGTACAAGTGACATTATCATAATGCCAGGTATGTAAATGTTGAAGCTCATCATACTGTTGAGTGCGATTGACAACAAGGCAAAAGATGCCCCGAGTTGAGTTCTGGGTGTTTCCTGAAATTTTTTATAAAGAATATAGGTTATCTTTCCGGTTAGAAAATAAAGAAAAAAGGAAATAATAGCGAAACCTAATATCCCGGTCTCTGTCAGTAATTGAAAATAATCGTTCTCTGCAAATTCAATCTGAACATTTCTTGTAAACGAAAGGAATTGGGGAATTACGTATTCATAAGTTCCCAAGCCGGATCCGAATAGAGGAAAGTGAAGGAAAGCTTTTATGGAATCTATCCATAGCTTGAACCTGAAATCCGTAGAAGAGGAAGCAAGTTCCATTGAGCCTATTTCAGTTAGTATCCTTGAACTCCCCCACCAAATAAATAGAGAAAATATTGCAAAAAAAAGAAAAATAAAAGGAACGTAATATTCTTTAATTTTCTTTTGTTTGACTGCGGGTTCAGAGAAAAATAAATAAATCATCAGGGCTAAAGGAATAACGAAGCTTAGAATTGCGCTTCTTGAAAAAGAATAGAATACGGTAAAGCTGATCAATGCAAAGCTGAATCCCATCGCAGTTTTAAATGCCTTATTATTCTCTTTTAGAAAATGGGCAAACGTGAAAATTCCTGTGGCGGAAAGGTAAAGAGCACAGTGATTTGCGTTTACAAAGGTTCCATAAAACATTTGCCTTTTAAGGCCTATCCAGTAAATAGCCTGAGCGAAAGAAAATTTTTGAGCAAGGGCTATGAATGAGATAGCAAACCCGGAAAACATCAAGGTACCTGCAAGCATTTTAACGGTTTTTCTGTTTTCCAGAAGGCTTAAAATTATTATATAAAAAGCTATGTAGAAGAGAATTAATGACAATAAAGCCCAAGTCACATGTGGAACCATGCTGATTGAATGAAATAGGGGAGGATTGCCAAGTGAAAGGCTTGAGAAATCCTTAAAGAGCATATCCCATCGGTTTGATGATAAGGTTTTGAGTATAAAAGATGGTATAGGGATTAACTGAATTAGAATAAAAACGGCAAATAAAAGCATGAGATTAAGAAAGATTCTTTGTCCGGGCAGCTTAAAATTACCTGAAAGGAATTTGTAAGATGTTATCAATGCGAGTATGAGAATCAGCGATTTCAATGTTGCAATGGACCATGGATGGACGGTGCCGTAAGCCAGCGGTGTAAAAATAATGATAAAAACTGCTAAGATATTTGAAGGTTTTTTCATATAAGGTATTAGTTTACTTTTAGAACTTACACCCCTAAATAAACAATAAATTTCTAAAAGTAAACGAATACCTTATTGCTTTAATAGCAAAGCAAATTATGGTAATTGAATCATTACAAATGAGTATTCCAAAGAAACCACCGAAAGCCAAACTGTTTGCCAGCATAATATTCAATCCAAATGTTGAAATGGAAAAGGTTTTAAAGTTGATTGCTGATGCACTGGGTAAAATAAGCTATAAATCATACATTCTTAACTTTACGCAATCTGATTATTACGAAAAGGAGATGGGCAGGGATTTAAAAAGAGTTTTCTTGGAATTTGATGAACTTATTGAGAGAGACGCTGTCTGGCAAACAAAGCATAGAACAAATCTGATAGAGGAAAAATTCAGCGTTGACGGAAAAAGAAAGGTCAATATCGATCCCGGGCTTGTGAATTCAGAAAATGTTATATTAATTACCGGCAAAAATTATTCGCACAGAATATATTTAAGAGATGGTATATTTGCCGAAATAACACTTATATATGAACATGACAGGTACAGAACTTTACCCTGGACTTATCCGGATTACGCTTCGGATGAGATACAGGAAATACTTAAGAAAATCAGAGAAAACTGTAAAAATCTACTTAAGAAAGGGTGCTGATAATGCTTGAAAGTATGACCGGGTACGGGAAGGGAATAGTTGACGCAAAGGGAACAAGTCTTGTTTTGGAGTTAAAGTCGGTAAATTCAAAATTTCTTGAAATCAGAAGCAAACTGCCTAAAGACTATAATTCCTATGAACAGAAAGTTTCAGTTTATTTGAAGAGCCGATTTTCTAGGGGTTATTTTGATGTAAGCTTTAACCGTGATGAAAAAAAACAGGGCAAGAAAGTGAAGTATATAGACGAGGAGAGGACCCGGGAGTTTTACAGACAGGCTAAACAGGTACAAAAAAAGCTTAAAATTCCCGGAGAAATAGGTATCAATACCGTTTTAAAAAACAGGGACATATTTCAGCATCCGAATAACACTGAAGAAAAAGTTGAATTTAAGGTTTTTCAAAAAGCGCTTAAGATGGCGGCTGATAACCTTGCTAAAATGAGAAAAAAAGAAGGCCTTCACCTTGAAAAAGATATTTCCAGACGAGTTGCAAGAATTGCCGATTTGGTTTCAAAAATTGACGGGATGAAAAATATTCTTCTTAAAAGAATAATGGAAAGACTTGAAAAAAGGGTCGATGAAATAAAAAATGATATAAAATTTGAATCCGGAAGGCTTGAGCAGGAACTGGTTTTATATGCGGCAAAGGCCGATATTGCCGAAGAGATAACAAGGCTTAAATCCCATATAAAAAAGATTATATTAAGTATTATATAAATCTTTC
>CAYYBZ010000099.1:0-7016 GCA_964470285.1 uncultured Oligoflexia bacterium | reverse complement strand
TGCCTAAAACCTTTACCAGCGAGCTCGCCTTCCTTACCAGACCCTTTTCAACAAAATTCCCGGGTTCGCAAACGCTCCCCTTTTCAAAAACATTCAGCTGACCGATATTTATAATTTCATACTCCACTCTTGAAATGTTTTTAAAGCCTCTTTTGGGAATTCTCCTTATTAAGGGCATTTGGCCGCCTTCAAACCATTGTGGTGTTCCTCCGCCGGAGCGGGATTTCTGGCCCTTGTGTCCCTTGGTGCTTGTACCTCCGTGCCCCGAAGACTCCCCCCTGCCGATTCTTTTCCTTTTCTTTCTGGCACCGGAAACGTTTTTTAATTCATTAAGTTTCATTTTTTACTCCGCTTTATTCTACTTTTTATCCTTTGTTTTTGATGCAGGTTTTTTTGCAGATTTTGTTGCAGTTTTCTTTTTCACCTGGGGTTTTACCTTGGCCCTGGCTTCGACCTTCTTTTTAGGCGCAGGGTTTTCCGCTTTTGTTTCAGAAGCTTTTTTTACCGGTTTAGCTTTTTTTGTCTTTGCCGTTTCACTTTTAGCGGTCGGCACAGAAAGAATCTTTATCGGTTTTTCTTTTAAAGATTCAAGCCCCTTAATGTATTTGTCATAATCGCCCTGCGACTTAAAAGTTTTAATCTCAATCATGTGAGACATTTTAAAAATCATGCCTCTTATCTGAGGTGTATCTTTTAGAAGCTTGGTACTTCCGGGTTTACGAAGTCCCATACCGCGTAAAATCTCTCTGGACTTTCTGGCATAGCCTATGGGGCTTCTAGTAAGTTTTATTTCAAAAAGCCTTGATTCCATCAGTTTATCTCCTGCTTGCTTTCAGATTTATATGATTCGGTCATGAGGCTTTTAAGGCCTTCAAGAGTAGCTTTGGCAACGTTATGGGGATTTGTTGTCCTTAAAGATTTTGTAAGAATATTCTGCACACCCGCCGCTTCCAGAACCGCCCTGACAGGACCGCCCGCTATTATTCCGGTTCCCTCAGAAGCCGGTTTTAGCATCACTAGCCCCGCTCCGAACCTTCCCATCGTCTCATGAGGGATCGTGGTTTTATGCAGCGGTACCTTAACCATACTTTTTCTTGCCTGTTCACCGCCTTTTCTTATGGCTTCGGGGACTTCATTGGCTTTACCCAGCCCTAGACCAACTTCGCCGTTTCCGTTTCCAACTACAACAAGGGCCGAGAAGGAAAACCTTCTTCCGCCTTTGACTACTTTTGCTACACGGCTGATGTGTACTACTTTTTCTCTTATTTCGTTGCCTTCCTCACTCATAGCTACCTAATAACCTCCGTAACAATTAATTTAAAATTTAAGTCCGCCCTTTCTTGCCGCTTCTGCCAGAGCCTTGACTCTTCCGTGGTAAATATAACCGCTTCTGTCAAAGGTTACTTTCTCAACTTTGTGTTTCTTTGCATATTTGGCAATCAACTCGCCGACTTTTTCGGCTGACTTTGTTTTGTTTGTGTCTTTAAGCTCACCTTTTAAATCCTTGCTGAGCGTTGAAGCAGAAGCAATAACCATACCCTTGAAGTCATCTACAATGTGAGCATACATATGCTTTCCCGACTTGAACACGCAAAGCCTTGGATAATTTTCACGAACCTGAAGATGTTTTCTGATTCTTTTTTTCTTTCGTGCCCTAACTCTGGCTCTATCAATTCTCTTTTCCACTTTAAAAACCTCTTTTTAGTTATTTTTCTTACTTAGCCTGTCTGACCTACAGCCGCTTTACCTACCTTCTTCTTTATTCTTTCATCCGAATATTTGATTCCTTTTTCCTTGTAAGGTTCGACCGGTCTTATGCTTCTGATTTCAGATGCGACCTTTCCGATTATTCCCTTGTCAATCCCTGAAAGCTTAACCCTCGTTCCTTTTTCTATCTCGACCTTTATTCCGTCAGGTATCTGATAGGGCTTAGGGCCCGAAAATCCTACGTAGAGGTCAAGTATTTTACCCTTAAGTTCCGCTTTATAACCGACACCGTTAATAACCAGCTCTTTGGAAAAACCTTTGGTTACTCCCTCAATCATGTTGTTCAAATGACTTCTGATTGCGCCGTGCGAAGATCTCACGGGAATTTCATTGTTTTCCCTTTCGAAAACTA
The DNA here is from genome assembly GCA_964470285.1 of uncultured Oligoflexia bacterium. Classification (GTDB taxonomy): domain Bacteria; phylum Bdellovibrionota_G; class CAYYBZ01; order CAYYBZ01; family CAYYBZ01; genus CAYYBZ01. Next base: position 4,897 of record CAYYBZ010000099.1, on the reverse strand, counting down.
CCTTTCCGTCTTTAACGGAAACTGTTATTCCGGGATTGATGTTTATCTGAAGTTTACCCAAAGGGCCTTCTACAAAAGCAACATCTTCTTTGATATCAACTTTTACCTTTTCCGGTATTGTTATCGGTTTTTTTCCTATTCTGGACATCTTAAAAGTTCTCCTAAAATTTAATAGAGTGAACAGATAATTTCACCGCCGATTTTATTGGCTCTTGCCTCACTGTCGGACATAAGTCCTTTTGAAGTCGAGATTATTGACATCCCGAATCCGCTCTTTATTTTCGGTATTTCCTTGTAACCGTAGTATTTTCTTAAACCCGGTCTGCTGACTCTTTTAATAACCCTTATCAACGGTTCGCCCGAGGCTCTGTACTTTACTATTACGTTAAAAAAGCTTTTACCGTTGTCTTTCATCGCTCTGAACTGCTCAATAATTCCTTCCCTGGCCATTACCTCCAGAATTTTCTGCTTGATTTTCGATGCAGGCACCGAAACATTTTTGTGCCCCGCAGACTGAGCATTCCTGATTCTTGTAAACATATCGCTTATTGGATCTGTATGTGGCATTTTTGTTACTCCGTTTTTAATCTTGTTACCAACTGGACTTTATAACTCCCGGTAATTCTCCCCTGGAAGCCATCGATCTAAAACATATTCTGCACATATCGAATTTGCGCAGATAAGCCCTAGGTCTGCCGCAAATAGGGCAGCGATTGTATCGCCTCACCGGGAATTTCGGTTTCCTTATAGCCTTGGCCATTAAACATTTTTTAGACAATTTCTTTCTCCTTTAAGTCTTTTCGTCTTTAAACTAATTCCTGAAAGGCATACCCATAAGCTTTAAAAGCTCCTTGGATTCCTTATCGGTTTTAGCAGTTGTTACTATTGTTATATTCATTCCCCTTGTCTGGTCTATCTTGTCAAAATCGATCTCGGGGAAAATTGACTGTTCCTTGATCCCCAGGGTATAGTTCCCTCTCCCGTCAAATGCCTTACCTGAAACTCCCCTGAAATCCCTGACTCTGGGTAGTGCAACGTTAACAAGTCTGTCAAAGAACTCGTACATTCTGTCTTTTCTTAAGGTAACACAGGCTCCGATAGGCACTCCCTTTCTTAATTTAAATGTAGCTATAGATTTTGAAGCCTTGTTAACTCTGGGTTTTTGCCCCGTAATCGAAGAAAGCTCCCTTGATGCGATTTCAATGACTTTCGGATTTGTTAAAGCCTCACCCAGTCCCATGTTAACTACTATTTTTGACAGTCTGGGAACCGCCATATCGTTTTTGTACTTGAATGTATCCTTCATTTTTGGAAGGTATTCCTTGATAAATATTTCTTTCAACCTGGTCATCTTGCTATCTCCTGATTATTTCTTCACATCAACAGGTTCGCCTGTCGATACAAAAACTCTGTGTTTCTTTCCGTTTTCAGTTATGTTTACTCTTACCCTCGAGGGCTTTTGGGTCTCAGGATCGACTATCATTACATTATCAAGCCTGATCGCTCCTTCTTTTTCAATAATCCCACCCTGTTTTAACTTCTGCGTAGGTCTTTGATGCTTTTTAACCATGTTTACTTTTTCAATAATAAGCGTGTCTTTGGACGGGTTTATACTGACTACCTTGCCTGTTTTACCCTTGCTCTTGCCCTTAATAACCATAACGATATCGTTTTTTCTTATAAGCTTGTTGGCTCTTTTTTCTCTTTTAATATCCGTAACCTTCACATTAAACCTCCTTACAAAACTTCAGGGGCCAAAGAAACTATTTTCATGAAATTTTTGGTTCTTAGCTCCCTGGCTACAGGACCGAAAATTCTTGTTCCTATGGGTTCTTTCTGTTCTGTAATCAAAACGGCGGAATTGACGTCAAATCTGATATAAGTTCCGTCTTTTCTTTTAATCTCTTTGTTTGTTCTCACTACTACAGCCTTTTTAACTTCACCCTTTTTGACCTTGGTATTGGGCAAAGCTTCCTTGACTGAAACAACTATAATATCTCCTACAGTCGCATATCTTCTTCTGGACGAGCCTAAAACCCTGATGCACATTACTCTTTTTGCTCCCGAATTGTCTGCAACATCTAAAACACTTTGCTGCTGAATCATAATTTTCTCCTAGTATAAGGGCTTAAATTAATTGCCCTGACTAATCTTTTCCTCAAAACCCTTTCTTACAAGCTCAACGACTTTCCATCTTTTAAGCTTGCTTGTCGGACGGGTTTCTTTAATTTTTACAAAATCACCGACCTTTGCGTTTATCTTTTCGTCATGAGCATGGAATTTAGAACGCTTGTTATAGTATTTTTTGAAGCGGGGATGCTGAACCTTTCTTACTATTTCAACCACAACCGTTTTATCCATTTTATCCGCAATAACCTGTCCGAACTTATACTTGCTTATTCCTCTTTCCTTCATATTATTCCTCTTTAGCCTTCTGTTTCTTTTCGGTCTTTTCTTTCATTTTTATAAATGTTTTCACCCTGGCGAGATCCTTTCTCGCCTTCTCTATACTTGAATAGTTTGAAAGCTGACCGGCACGATTTTTCATTTTTAGCCAGAACAGTTCCTCTGAATATTCCTGATCTTTAGCCTTAAGCGATTCAAGATTCATATCTTTCAATTCGCTAACCTTTTCTTTCCACTTCATATGTAATCCTCCCTGCAGATAAACTTGGACATTATCGGCAGCTTATGAGATGCGATTCTCATAGCTTCTTCTGCGGACTTTTTATCAATACCCTCAAGTTCAAAAAGTATTCTCCCGGGTTTAATAACAGCAACATACTCCTCGGGATTCCCCTTGCCTTTTCCCATTCTGACTTCGGCGGGTTTTTTAGTAATCGGTTTGTCCGGGAATATTTTTATCCATAATTTTCCGCCCTTTTTGATGAATCTGTTTATTGCGACTCTGGTCGCTTCTATCTGTCTGGCATTGATCCATCCGCATTCCATGGCCTGCAGCCCATATTCACCGAAAGCAAGCTCGGAACCCCGGTAAGCCTTACCCTTCATCTTCCCTTTTTGCTGCTTTCTGTATTTTGATTTTTGTGGAGCTAACATTTTTTAAAAACCTCTCGTTATTTAGCCTTGTTAATTTCGTTTTCCATTTCTCCCTTTATAAAATCACCCTTATAAACCCATACTCTGACGCCGATAAGTCCGTAAGTAGTTTTAGCTTCGGCAAACCCGTAATCGATGTCCGCTCTTAAGGTATGTAAGGGCACTCTTCCTTCCATGTATCTTTCCGTTCTTGCAATTTCAGAACCCGCAAGTCTTCCGGAGCATATTACCTTCATTCCCTTTGCTCCAAGCTTAATGGCCGATGTAATTGCCTTTTTCATGGCTCTTCTGTAAGCGATTCTTCTTTCCAGCTGCATGGCGATATTTTCCGCAACAAGCTGTGCGTCCATTTCCGCCTTTCTTACTTCCCTGATATTTACGAAAGTTTCGTTTTTGGTATAGGCACGCAATTCCTGCTTTAAACTTTCAATACCCGTTCCGCGTTTACCGATTACAAGACCCGGTCTTGCAGTAAATATATTTACAGTTGCCTTACTTGCGGCCCTTTCAATCTCAACCTTTGAAAGGCCGGCATTATAAAGTTTATTTTTCAGATATCGTTTAAGCCTTAAGTCCTCGTGAAGAAGTGTTGAATAGTTCTTTTCTGCAAACCATTTTGAATCCCAAGATTTGCATATCCCGAGTCTAAGTCCGATTGGATTTACTTTCTGTCCCAAACTGAAATCCTCCCTGTAAGATTATTTCTCGTCCAAAATTATTGTTATATGACTTGTTCTTTTTAATATTCTTGATGCCCTTCCCATAGCTCTCGGCATAAAGCGTTTCCAGGTCGGCCCGCCGTCAACCATTATTTTGCTGATGTAGAGATTATCCATATCTACATCCTTTTTCCCTTCGGCATTTGAAATGGCCGAATTCAAAAGCTTGCCGATAATCTTTGCGGGTTTTTTCGGCGTAAACTTGAGGATATTTCTGGCTTCCTCTGTTTTTTTGCCCCTTACCAAATCGGCAACATTTCTTGCCTTTCTTGGTGAAACCTTTATATGCCTGAGTATTGCTCTCGAAATCATCTTAAGTCTCCAATATATCTTTTGTTATTTATTTCCTTCCGTTTTAGTTACAGGCGCCGCTGCCGCTCCAGGAGCTGCTCCGGGGGCTGCTATCGGTGCTCCCGCTGTCGGTTTAGTTTTTCTGTCTCCCGAATGAGATGAGAAAAATCTTGTCGGTGAAAACTCACCGAACTTATGGCCTACCATGTTTTCTGTCACAAAAACCGGGATGAATTTCTTACCGTTATGAACCGCGAATGTAAGTCCCACCATGTCGGGTGTTACAGTCGATCTTCTCGACCAGGTCTTTATAATTGTTTTTGAACCCGAGCTTACGGCCCTGTCCACCTTTTTTTGAAGATGTTCATCGACAAACGGGCCTTTTTTAACTGATCTAGCCATTAATATTCCTTTCGAACTATTTTTTCTTCTTTCTTCTGGTTACAATATATTTGTCAGTAGATTTATTTCTTCTTGTCTTCTGACCTTTTGCGGGCTTGCCTTTGGGAGAACAGGGATGTCTTCCTCCGGAAGTTTTACCTTCCCCTCCGCCCATCGGATGATCAACGGGATTCATGGCTACTCCTCTTACTCTGGGTCTTTTACCCAGCCACCTCTGACGTCCCGCTTTTCCAATTTTGACATTTTCATTATCCACGTTTCCGATTTGTCCGATAGTAGCATAGCATTCTTCATGAATTTTCCTGATTTCTCCCGAAGGCATCTTCACCTGAACATAACCGGCGTCCCTGGCCATCACCTGGCCGGCAAGTCCGGCCGATCTGATAAGCTGACCGCCCTTTCCTACCTTAAGTTCAACATTATGA
>CAYYBZ010000098.1:0-7035 GCA_964470285.1 uncultured Oligoflexia bacterium | reverse complement strand
GGGTGTCACGTTCCTTTTCCATACATCTGTCGATAATTTGAATGATTTCCTTGGGCACATTAGGAACAAATTCATTCAATGGAACGGGGTTGTGTTTTAAAATACTTTCGTATACTTCCTTTTTATTCTCTCCATTAAAGGGATATTGATTGGATATAAGAAGATAAAAAATAACACCCAAGCTAAAGATATCGCTTCTGGGATCGGCCGGAAGACCTTTTATGATTTCAGGAGGCATATATACGGGTGTGCCTATTTGTGTGCCGGGTTTTGTTAAACCTTCCATGTCATAGAATCTTGCCAGACCGAAATCCGATATTTTAATGAAACCCTCACCTGTTATAAGAATGTTTTCAGGTTTAAGATCGCGGTGAACTATCTTCTCATAGTGCGCCTGTCTTAAGCCCAAGGCAACTTCTCTGACAATCATAAGGGCGATGTCGGGGGGAATTTTTCCTTCCTTATCTATAATTCTTCTTAAGGATTCCCCTGAGATATATTCAAGAACTAAAAGCGAGTTGTCCTCTTCATCGGTTAAATAATCCAATACGCTTACAATGTTCTTGTGCTTGAGCGGAAAAAGAAGTTTTGCCTCTCTTCTGAAACGCTCCCGAATTTCTGGGGTTTTTACGTGTGCATGAAGTACTTTAATCGCAACGGGTTTTTCGTTTGAAAGATCGGTTCCTCTGTATACCTGTGAAGTCGGTGAACCGCCTATGGTTTCTTCAATCTTGTATTTTCCTACAGTTTTACCGATCATTAATTAAAAAATCTAACACGCATTAGGTCCGGTTTCAAGAAAGATGGGACTATTTTCAAACGCTATGAAAAAATTCAGCCATTCAATGCAAACATTTCACTATTTTGAGCGACTTAAAATAAGCACTTCGATGAATTCTTTTAATTTCAATGTGTTATGCGTATCAATTATGGCACATTGATTGCAGCTAATCTTACAAAAGTGATTTAAACGTTATGTTAATTCGCCTCATATCAAATAATGAATGCAAATCATCTATCGCATGGAAGGTTTTCCATCCTTTTCTGCTTGTACTTTTTCTTATTTCATCGTGCTCAAACCTTGACCTTATCGGATTAAGCGATATGGATTCGGATTTACTTCGTCAAAAAACATCCATAACGGGAACTTTCTGTACCGAAGATCCCAATTCAATGGGTGGAGACGTAAAAATTGTTTTCATCGTGGATGTATCCGGAAGTATGGCTTATCCAGACAGAGATCCAACGGCGGTAAGAGCAACAGCGGTTCAAAATGTAGTCAATAATTATATATTAAATGAAAACTATTCTTTTGCCATTGTTAGCTTTTCAGATGTCATTACTGATCAGACAAACGGATTTACAAGAGATATGGCGGTTCTGGCTCCCGCCATAACGGCATTAGATGTTGCCGGTGGTAGTACTCATACATATACTGCCGTAGATATGGCACGCACGATAATAGAAAACGATGTGAGGGATATTGAGCAGTCAGGACTCAGAACAAGAAATAAATATGTAAACATTCTGTTAACTGACGGAGAGCCAAACGGAAGAACAGATGCCGAACAGGCAACCTGGGACGCAATAGACAGTCTGATCGCCTTGAAAAGCGAGCCATTAGTAGGTGAAATTGTTCTTCACGCAACGTTTCTTGCACAGGGAGGCCCGGGCGATGCGCTTTATGATTTTATGTGGCAATGTGCGATTCACGGTGAGGGTGATTTTCTTCAGTTTACCAATGCAACTGAGATAAGTTTTGACAGTTTCGATTATGCTCCCATTAAGATTTCTTTTGAAATGATTAATCTTATAGCTACAAATATCAATGCAAGAATAGGAAGAAACGATGCTGAAGAACTGACAATTATACCTGATTCAGACGGAGACGGTCTTTTGGATACGGAGGAGTTTGACTTCGGCTCGGATCCGTTGATTAAGGATACCGATTCTGACGGATGTGACGATTTCATGGAATCGCTTCGCGGGCTAAATCCACTAGAAAACGACTGCGCCTGCAGTGATCCTCTTCTTGATTCCGACAGGGACGGGCTGACCGACTGCGAAGAGTCAATCCTTTTCTCAGACCCTCTTTATTTCGATACGGATGATGACGGAATACTTGACATTTTAGAAGTTAAAAACAGTACAGATCCGCTTACAAACGACAAGTACGAGGACCTGGACGGAGACGGCAGGGCAAACGGAACCGAAATCAAGCTGCATACAAATTCAAGAATTAACGATATGGAGCTTTTTGAACTCAAGAGCTACAAGTATAACATTGAAATCGAAGACAGAACTCCCGAGGGTATTTACTGTTACAGGGTAAATATAAACAATGTCTCTCTCATAAAGACGCTGCACTGTGATACCGAGTATATAACAGAAGTATTTGATAATCCTCCAAGCGGTGATGATGACGACGATGATGACGATACTGAAGTATTTGACACCCAAGCTTACGTAAAAGAAAACTGCAAAAATACAATTATGTTTTATCTGATGCAAAAGCCTCAGGATGATTCGGAACGGGCAAATCTTCTGACTATAGGCAGATATGACATCAAGCTTTACGGAGAAGAAGGAGCATCTTTAGAAACAATCATACATATGGAAGATATCGAATTCACTACAGAATAACCCACAGTTATTAAGACCTTTTATCTTGCAAATTTATCAGCTTATTAATATTATTTCGCCTGCTTAAACTTAAACCTCTAAGAGCACAGTTGAAATGGCTAAATTATTCGAGTATCAGGGTAAAAATCTTCTTTCAAAGGAAGGAATAAAAATACCTGAAAGCAAAGTTTGTTCTACTCCGGAAGAGGCCTTAAATGCCGCTAAGAATTTGGGTTATCCCCTCGTATTGAAAATACAGGCATGGGTAACCGGCAGAGCCTCCAAGGGTGGAATTAAATTCGCCGAAAATGAATCCGACGTTAAAAAGTATGCATCTGAAATGCTTGGAATGCAAATCGGAAACTTTAAGGTAAACGAAATTCTGGTTGAGAAAAAGCTTGAAATTGAGAAGGAATTCTATGCGGGTATCATTATAAATGATGCATCCAAACAACCTGTTTTTGTCTTTTCATCGAAAGGCGGTTCAGGGATAGAAGAAATTGCAAAAAAGCATCCCCAAAATGTAACTAAATTTGAAATTTCTGTTAACAAAGGCTTTTCCATTGAAGATGCAAAAAAGATTTGCACTGATACAAAACTTGAAAGGAAACTTTTACCCGGAATTTCCGAAACGCTTGTTAAGCTTTATAAGGTATGTAAAAACTTTGAGGCAAGATCGGCCGAGATTAATCCTTTGGTCGTTCTTAAATCAGGTGAAATAGTTGCCGCCGATTGCCATATTACAATTGATGATTACGCAGTTTTCAGACACCCCGAGACAGGAGTTGAAATCGCAAGAGAATTTGACCGTCCCCCGACCGAGCTTGAAAGGATATCATACAACGTTGAAAAGGGAGATTATCGGGGAACCTTTTATTTCATTCAGATGACAAGCGGATTTATTAAAGGCGAGGGTTATATAGGATTTCACGGTGCAGGCGGAGGAGGCTCAATGATGAGCATGGATGCCGTCTTAAAAGAGGGCTTTAAGATAGCCAATTTTTGCGATACCTCCGGCAATCCTCCGGCTTCGAAAGTTTATCGGGCTGCCAAAATAATTCTTTCTCAAAAAGGAATCGATGCATACTTTGGCTCAGGCTCAGGTGTCGCAAGCCAGGAACAGTTTCATTCGGCAAGAGGACTTTTAAAGGCTTTTCTCGAAACAAACATTGATATCCCTGTAGTAATAAGGCTCGGAGGAAATCAGGAAGAAAAAGCCATAGACATTCTCACAAAATATGCTCAGGACTTATCTGTTCCCGTCGAATGTTACGGTAAAGATACGCCGGCTTCATACTGTGCCAAAAGGCTCAAAGAACTTGTAAAAAACCGGATTAAAAAAACCAAGAAAACCGATATTTTCAAAAGAGAAAGTGCCAAAAAAGCTTACTCATTTAAGACAGTAACGGGCGGTACGGTAACTTACGATCATTCTTTATGTGAAAAGTGCGAAACAAAAACCTGTGTAAAGGGCTGTATTCCGGGAATTCTTAAATTAGATAATGGCAAACCAATTTTAGCAATTAGCGAGGAAGAAGCCGGAAAGGGAAAATGTACAGAATGCCTTGTTTGCGAAATAGAGTGTTTTTTCCACGGTAATAAGGGAGCAAAAATCGATTTGCCGATTCCGGGTTTAAAGGAATATAGAAAGTCATAAGGGATTATATGGCGATACTGATTGACGAAACGAAAAAAGTACTGGTTCAGGGTATTACAGGTCGTGAGGGAAGAGTCAGAACCAAACTCATGATGCAGTATGGAACAAACGTAGTCGCCGGATGCACTCCCGGTAAAAAGGGTGAAGCCGTTCATGGAATACCGGTTTTCAATGAAGTCTCTGAAGCCGTTAATGAATTCGGAGATATAGATGTCAGTGTTCTTTATATTCCCGCTCCGAAAGTTAAAGACGCCGCCATCGAGGCGATTGATGCCGGAGTAAAGCTGTTGGTTATAGTTCCCGACAGAGTTCCTATCTGGGATGTTCTTGCTATAAGCGAAAAGGCCAGGGAAAAGCAGGCCAAATTCGTAGGACCAAATACCCTGGGGGTACTTAGTCCAGGACGTGGAGTTCTGGGAATGATAGGCGGTTCGGCAGCTTCAGCGCGCTCATGGTTTAAAAGAGGTCCTGTCGGGGTTTCATCAAGGAGCGGAGGAATAACCTCAGCCATGTCTTACTACATTAATAAAGAAGGCATAGGGCAGACTACAATTGTTCATGTCGGCGGTGACTCAATAATCGGTATGCCCCATCAGGATATTATGCTCGAGTTTGAAAAAGACGATGAAACAAAAATGGTAGTAATGTTCGGAGAGATCGGAACTTCGCAGGAAGAAACCGTAGCAGATCTTATAGAACAGAGAAAATTTACAAAACCTTTAGTGGCTTTTATCGGGGGAAAGGCTGCAAAAAAGGGAACAAGGTTTTCTCATGCTGGTGCAATAGTCGAGGGCAACAAGGGTTCATGGGAAGGCAAAGTTAAAAGGCTTAAAGAAGTGGGCGCTCATATAGTTGAGAATTTTGAAGACATACCTAAAGTGACGAAGAAAGTACTTGAATCTTTAAAGATAAAGGGTTTGCGTATGCAGGAAAAAGACTGGAAAACTTCAATAACAAAGATTGAGCCCAACAAAATTCAGGTAAGGGGATATCTTATCGATGAAATGATGGGCAAGGTAAGTTACGCAGAAATGCTCTACCTTATTTTAAAAGGTGATATGCCATCTCCCGAGATTGGGAAAATGATGGAAACCATTCTTGTTTCATCCGTAGATCACGGAGTTACACCTCCATCTACTCTTACGGCCTTAACAGCAACCTCTACAGGCGCATCTCTCAATGCGGCTCTTGCGACAGGGATTTTATCCATAAACAAACATCATGGAGGAGCAGTTGAAGACTGTATGAATCTCTGTCTTGAAGGGGTGAAAAGATCAAAATCGGAAAATATTTCTATTAATGACTCTGCAAAAGAAACTGTGAAGAAATATACAGATTCAAATAAACGCTTGCCCGGAATGGGACACAGAATTCACACAAAAGATCCAAGAACTACTAAACTTTTTAAAATAGCCTCTGAACTTAAATTAGAACTGGATCATGTAAAATTTATCAAGGCAATAGAAGAAGAATTTGCCAAACTTAAGGGAAAATCCATTCCTATAAACGTAGACGGAGCAATCGGAGCACTTTTATGTGATCTCGGATTCCAAAGCGAGCTTGCAAATGCATTTTTTATAATTGCAAGAATGCCAGGATTATTGGCGCATATAATGGAAGAGAGGACGAGAGAAAAACCTATGAGAAAGATTGTTCCCGGTGAATTTGAATATGACGGCCCTGAGGACAAAACATTCAAGAAGTAATTAAGTTCAAGGAGTTAATTATGTATTTTAAAGATTCTCTCCTCAATAACTCAATAAGGAGACACATATGAAAGAGAAAATTCTGGAATTAATCCCTGAATTCAACGAGATTAAAGATAAAAAACTTAGAGAGTCAACTTTAAGTGTTTTTGTTGAGGCTGTTGAAAAGGGCGGATGGAAAGTAGAAGATCTTGATCAAATACCTTTTACTCTATTACTTAAAAAATCAAAAGTTAGCTTTTTAAAACATACAAGACTTGTAACGCAAATATGCATAGAAAACGGCAAATTGCTTAACAGAGAATACGTTTTTAAAAATGTAAATGTAGCCGCTGCTCCTCCTAAATCCTTCGTAAACATGGATTATCTGATTTCCGGTGCGATTCTTCACGATGTAGGAAAACTTCTTGAATACAAAAGAGTCGCAATAGGTAACGTAATGAAAAGTAAAAGCGGAGAATTTTTGAGGCATCCTTTCTCAGGAATGGGGATATCATTTGGGAAAGGAATTCCCGATGAAGTTTTGCATATCATTGCCGTTCATTCAAAAGAGGGCGATCACGGAAAAAGATCCCCGGAGGCGGTAATACTGCATCATGCAGATTTTACGAGTTTCGAATCGCTTAAGTGGGATGAAAAATGAGTAAAACATTTGCTGAAAAATTTCTTTCCTTAAAATCCGGGAAAGATGTTAAAGCCGATGAGATAGTTATCGTTTCACCGGATAATGTAATGTCTCATGACAACTCCGCTGCAATATCCAGACATTTCAAATCAATCGGTTTTGAGAAGGTTAAAAATCCTCAAAAGATAGTAATAATTCTGGATCATTGCGTTCCCGCAGCCGATGAAAAGTACGCAGGCAATCACAAAGTAATAAGGGATTTTATTAAAGATCAGGAAATTCCTAACTTCTTTGATATTAACTCAGGAGTTTGTCATCAGGTTTTTATTGAAAAAGGCTTTGCACTGCCGGGCAAACTTATACTGGGAAGTGACTCACATACAAATTCTTACGGAGCGCTCGGTACATTTTCAGCCGGCATCGGA
>CAYYBZ010000097.1:0-7069 GCA_964470285.1 uncultured Oligoflexia bacterium | reverse complement strand
CTCAAGAGGAGTTTTATCCTTTGTAATCTCGATAGTATATTCCCCTTCGTAAGGTTTAAAAGGGTCTCTTTTATCGATTGGGCTGTAGGAATATTCAAACTGTTTTGATTTTATTGCAAAAACATCGTCAACTTTTTCGGCAGGTTTTGCTATCGGTTTTGTGTTTTTTTTACTTTCTCGTCTTACAGGCTTAGCGGCGGGCTTTTTTGCCGGTGCTTTCTGGCCCGAATCACATGATAGAACAAGACCTGCGCAGGTGAAAGCTATCAAGTAAAATTTAACTATATTTTTGAAAATCATATTTTAAAAAACCCCTTGTTTTTCAATTTTACCTTTTGGCTCCTGCCGACATAAAGGTAACTGCACTGCAGTTAACCGTAACAGTATAGATATTTGCCTTTTTTGAAGGGCTGCTCATGGTAATATCTCTAATGTTGATAATTCTACTGAGCTTTCCGATCTTGTCATAGAATACGGCTATTTCGTTGTAAGACCCCTTTAGTCTTAGCTCAATAGGAATTTCTGAGAACAAACCTTTCTTTCTTATTCCACCCGGCTTAAAGAAAAGAAGCTCAACTCCGATCTTGTTTGCCAAAACTGAAATCTTTCTCAAAATACCCCTGATATCAGACTCGTTGGGAAGAAGGGTCAAAGCATGTTTTAATTTTTCGTTCATCAAGCTTACTTCTTCCTCAAGTTTATCCCTGTTAGCCGCAATCGCCTCACTTTCATTAAGCTTTCTTTCAAGTTCAATAATTTTCTTGTCATGCTGCTGAATAACAACTGTTTTCGGTTTATATCCAAGAGTGTAATAAAGAACCGCGATCACAACAAGAAGCACTACAATTACGACAATCTTTACTTTTGGCGGTAGTTTTGTCAGTTGATTAACTAAATCACCCATTCATTCCTCCAAGCACTTTATGCCGAATACCTAACCTGGCAAACTATTGAAAATTTTTGTACACGCTTACCCGAATATATAATCTGCTGGGTCTGAATCAAATGTGCCCCCTGGAAAAACCTTGAATTTTTGAGCCTTTCAAGGAAGTCAGAGATGATAGGTCCTTCTGTGGCAACACCCTCAAGATCTAACTTCTTATTGTTTTCTTTAAATGCTGTGATCCATATTTTACTGGGAATTATAGTTACAAATTCATCGAGCATTTTTACCGGACCGCTTCTTTTAGTATCAAGATCCCTTATGGCATTAAGTTTCGCGTTCAAATCCGCTTTCTTCCTTTTAAAATCTTCTACCCTTTTTATATCTGCCTTAAACTGGTTAATCCTAACGTTTAATTCGTTTATTTTTTCTTTTTTTGCTTTGATTTCTGCATTCTTTTTCTTATCTACGGCAAAACAAAGGCCTCCCACTATCGCTAAGAGTATACCGCCGATAATTATCTCGTTCTTGATTGTTCTGGCTTTTTCTTTTGCCTTGGTCGGCAGCAGATTAATTCTAATCATCGGTCACCTACCCTTCTGGTAGCAAGTCCTACTCCGACAGCGGCAAGCGGGGCCACCTCATTAAGATATTTAATGTCGAATTCTTTCTGATTAATGTCTATTGCGGCCAGCGGATTAATAACTTCGGTTGCTATTCCTGTCTTGGACTCAACGATGTTTGTAAGTCCCGGTATTTTTGCCGTACCCCCCATTAAGCTGATTTTGGTAATCTGATCTTCGGCGGAAGTCGCTGAGAAAAAGTCCAAACTTCTTTGAATTTCGCCTGCAAGATTTTCAGATACGGATCTGATTATACCTCCGACTTCCTGGGGAATAACTGCCTCGGTAGTATCTGATGGACCTCCTATCTCACCGCCGAGCTTAAGGGCTTCGGCCTCTTCATAGCTAACGCTAAGCTGTTTTTGAATTTCTTCCGTATATTGATTACCGCCTATATTTATGTCTCTTGTAAAGGTCGATGTACCGTTTTTAAGAATGTTTATGTTTATAATGCTTGCTCCGATATTTGCCAGAACGACAATATCACCCGGATTAATTTCGTAGTTGATTTCGTACATGTTTTCAACTGCAAAGGAATCAACGTCCATTATAACGGGGTTAAGTCCGGATTCAGTTATAACCTGGACATAATCGTTAATCATATCTTTTTTTGCGGCAACAAGAACAACTTCCATCTGACCGACATCGTGAACATCCGTATTTAGTATTTGAACATCCAGATTAACATCGGAAATATCGAAGGGGATATATTGTTCGGCTTCCCACTGAATTGATTCTTCCAGTTCTTCCTCCGTCATCTGCGGAAGTCTTATCTTTTTTATGATAACCGAATGCCCGGACAGGGAAGTTGCCACATCCTTTGTTTTGATTTTTTCTTTTTGAATAAGTTCTATTATGGCATCTACAACCGCATTGGAGTTCATAAGGGCACCGTCCACTATCGCTTCTGAGGGGAGAGGAAGCATTCCGAAGTGGGCAAGCTGAAAACCGCCTTTTGCTCTTTTAAGTTCAACTGCCTTTATAGAATTGGAACCTATATCAAGGCCTACTATACCCCGGCTTTTGCCGAATCCTAACATTGACCACCTCTCTTGGGTTAAATAACCATCAATAACCCCCTCCTTAACTTAAGGCTCTTAATCCGCCGCTTACGTGAGCATGGATCCTTTTAAGAGCCGGCGTCCCCAAGCAAAGGAGGTGAGCCAACATAATATTTTATATATTTTATATTAAATGTTACTGTATTTAAAGCCTTTTTCGACTACACGAAACATACCGTATTTTAATCGAAAAAGACCTTATGCTTTTCAGCAAGGGGTATCCCCAAAGCTTTAATTATTTTCCTTTTGGTCGCCATTCTGGAATCTTTTCCGCTTTCAACGCGGTCAATTGTAAGCACAGAAAGGCCGGCGGCCTTGGCCAGCTCCGCCTTGCTCATTAAGAGCTCTTCTCTAATGTTTTTTACGTTGTTTCCCTTTTTTTTCTTCATGACAATATCCACTTCTTTTTTCTCATTTTGAGGCGACATTGATTTTTTAAATTTAGCCCTATTAATGAAATGTTAGGTAAGTGGTGTATTTATGTCAAGAAAATAGTAAAGATTAAATCTTATTAATTAAATTTGACTTAATTGTGCTTAATTTTGCATTATTAACACATATTTTAAACAGACTTAAAAACCGTAAATATCTAATTTTATTGTTTTTTTCTTAAAAAATGCAACCTAATGTAATGTATGGCCATTTTCTCTTTTTCAACATTGCTTAATTCATTCATATCATGTTTTAAAATCCGGGATTTTTATTTTTTTAGAGAGATTAAGATATAAGTTTTCGGGGACATTACACGAATAAAAGACTACAGCCTTTTATTCGATACCGGTTGAAAACTTAAGACAATCCCAATCAAAGTAATAAAAATTCCGGATTTTGAAACTCTATTACCTGTTAGTCTATTTTTCTGTTTTAATAATAAAAAGAATTTGCTTGACTATATACGACTTAAAATTTTTAATTGATATATTAATTTAATTTTACTCTAAGGAGAGTTATGAACGAAGAAAACAAAAATCCTCAGGATGAAGTTAATAAAAATAAGGATACCTCTTCTTCTCCGGACATTTCGGCAAATGATGACGGAGAATGGGGATTTTGGAAAAGACTCACCAGAAGAAGGCATTACTTAATTGACAAAAAGCTTCAGCTTAACTTTGCTTTTCTTCTTATCATAGTCGGCGGAATAAACGTTGTTTTCTTCGGTTTTCTTTTCTATTTCTTCTCTGAACATACAACAGCAATGTATGAACCCCTTTTAATTGAAAGCGCCATTAAAGAAAATATTGCCCGCATAGAAAACCAGAAATTCTTTATGACAATTGCAATAGCCGGTCTTTTTGAATGCATACTTATACTTTTACTTGGCATATTTTTCTCCCACAGAATTGCCGGCCCTCTTTTTAAAATTTCAAAGTATCTTAAAGAAGTCGCGAACGGAAGATATCCGGGTTTGATAAAACTCAGAAAAGACGACATGCTCAAGAACTTCGCGGAAAACGTCAATTCCATGATTATCTCTCTTAAAGACCGCTACAACCTGAAATAAATAATATTCGTTTACTTTTAGAACCCTAACAGGAAATTCATCGACCATGCGACGGTATTAAAAGTAAACGAACACCTTATCAAAGTATATGAAGGACCTGACAAGATTTGCTCAAATGGTTTACGGCCTTTAAGAAGTTATCTTTTTTCAATGCGGGTTTTTCCGTCTCAAACACTCCAAAAACTACAATTGGGAGCCTGTTATGATTAGCCAGTAACTGAACCAGAGTAAACTGCAGAGCAAAGAAAACTACAAGATTTTCGTCATCGCTCAACGTTTCTACTGTCGAAGGTTCGGATTTGTCATAAGAAGTTATCGTATCAATGCCCTCTGATGTCCAACTAACTTCGTGGAAATATTTATCGGAAAGAATCGCCAAGTTAACAGGGAAACTGCTTTTAAGTGACTGGATTATCTTATCCTTACTAATCTTTAGGAGTTTTGCGGTTTGGTTTATTATGAAGCTGAAAGCATCCTTACTTGGAGTCGCTGTACCATCGAAATCCGCTATCCTTTCAAGGTTTTCTTCTCCTATTTCGCTTTTCAAAGAATCTATCTCCGTGTTTATATCGTTAGGGTCCATCGAAGCCGGAGGAACTGATCTCAATTTTTCTTCGCGTATCTCAATTTCCTTTTCAATCTTTTCCTTTTCAAGAACAACTTCATCAAAATTATGTTTAGTTTTGTATTCTTCAAAGGCTTTCTTCTCCTTGGAAAAATTATTTTCCAGACTTTCCCTTCTCTTTATTAAATCCAAAGCTTCTTCGCTGTGAGACACACCTACGCGTGACAGGAACTCTCTGACAACCTTTGTTTCAATATCAAATTTTTTATCAATAACGGCCCTGTCCTCTTTAACACTTTTTATTTCCCGGTTGAATTTTTCTTCATCTTCCTTTTTCTTAAAAAACAGTATCAGCCTCCAGGCGGCACTTCCCAGAAAGATAAAAAACAATACTAAAAGCAATATGAGATATTTAGGTAGAAACATGGCAAGCGCGAATGAAGCAATACCGAGAATCGAGCTTAATATTAGTGTTTTATCTTTTTGTATCGGCTCTATTTTGAGAGCAGCCAGGCCGTTAACCAATGTATCAAGTTTTTGATCGAGTGAAATCAATTCTGTTTTTTTACTCTCTTCAGTTTTTTCATAAACGGTCAGCCTTTTTGCTATATCCTCGGGGAATTCCTCTAAGCATTTCAGTGAATCATATTCCTTAAGTTCAACTGAAAGTGCTTTTAAGTTTTCTTCTTTTTCCTTAATCTTGTTTAAGGTTTCGTTGATTTCAAAAAGCTTTGCCTGAAATCCGTCCAGCTCGAACTCATAATTTGCAATGTTTTCCAGACCGGCCTTCTCGTCTTCAAGGGCCTTTAATCTTTTAATTTTCTGCATCATAACTTCGTCTTTTTCAAGGGTCTCGAAATAACTGATGACATGTCCCTGGGTTTTCTTTTTCCATCTGGAAACTTCACTTCTTATTGAAGCCGAATCAAAAATACACAGTTTGTCGTAGATTGAACTTTCGGGCATTTTGAATGTATCTTTGAAAGCCTTTTTGATAAATGAGCGCTTCCTGGATACCTCATCGAACTGTTTTTTTCGTTCATTAAATTTACTTAAGGAATAAACGTTATGGGCCAGATCTCTTACGAAACGGTATGTTGTATTTTCGAAATTGAATGTTATTCCTAAACGAACCTTTTCATCGGGATCTCTTGAGGCTTTAAGACCTCCTGAAGGTATGTAAGAGGGATTAAAAGATGAATTTAGTATTTCACGAAAAACGTCAGGCGATATTTCCGATTTGGAAACTTCAAGGGCGTTGTATGATTTGCCGAAGACAAACTTCTTAAAATCCTTAGAGTCTCCTCTTTGATAAATCAACTCCAGTAATTTCATCTATTTTCCCCTGCTTTCGCTCTAAAAGAGGGTAATAGAAACAACATTAAGCGTCTTCTCTAATTGCCCTTACTTTCTTAGAGCTAATTTCCCTAATGTAATACAGCTTTGCTCTTTTGGTCTTTCCGCCGGCAACTACTTCAACCTTATCTATAGAAGGGGAGAAAAGTGAAAAAATTCTCTCAACTCCTACTCCGTATGAAACTTTCCTTACGGTAAAAGTAGAATCAAGTCCCCTTTTTCTTTTGGAAATAACTATTCCCTCAAAAACCTGAATTCTTTCCTTTTCACCTTCCTTGATTCGGATATGAACTCTGACGGTGTCACCCGGCTTAAAGTCCTTTACTTTTCTCTTATGAAGTTTTTCTTCTTCGTATACTTTCTTAAGATTCATTTTATACTCCCTGATTAAAAAATCTATTCATTTAAAAGACGGTCGATGATAATTGATGCCGCCGATCTTACCGATAGGTGATTGTATCCTCTTTTCATATCAATCGGTTCCAAAACATAATCCGATTGCTTAAGAACTTCACCGGCAAGTCCCCAAGCAGTTCCTAAAAGCACGACGATATCATTTTCGGATGAATTCAGCATGCTTTTAAGTTTTGTAAAAGTTATCGAATTATCTGTTTTATTAGCACTGGTTGCAATCACAATTGATTTCTTCTTTTTTTCCCCTGAGATAATTTCTTTTATATCCCCTATCGATTCGACTATTTTAACCGATTCTAAAGCTTCTTTTCTGTATCCGTTGTAAGTGGAACCGAAACCTTCACGCCAGTGCCGGATAATCTGGCCGGCAAGTCCCGCCTGCTTTTTATCCGGAGTCACAATAAATACTTTTTTTATGCCATAGGTCTTTACAAGTCTTGCCAGATCGTGAAGATCCAGATTTGTAACTGCGGAAGTTATCTGCTGACCGTTTTTATCTACAACGGGATGATGCACAAGTGCCAGATATATGTTCTCGCTTTGTTTCATTGAGCATCCTCTTTTAACTCCCGGTCATTACTGCTGCATGCAAATTTTCTATAAAGGTCCGGTCGGCACTTCACGGATGGGTGTTCCATCCTCATGTGGGGAGGGGGAGTCAAAAAA
>CAYYBZ010000096.1:0-7074 GCA_964470285.1 uncultured Oligoflexia bacterium | reverse complement strand
AAGACCCGTATAAAACCAGAAAACCGCCCCGAGACCGTTTGGCGGCATTGTTTTTTCAAATGCATGTCTTATTGCCGGGGATAAAAGGCCGGACAAAAATCCGCCCAGATTCATAAGACCGTAAATAACCGCATAACCCATTGCAGCCGTTTGGGGTCCTGTATATCTTTTTACTCCTGCGTAGGCAGCCGGCTGATAAAAACCGTAAGCAACAATAACAAGAAAAATTCCGGCCATAACCATGAAGAACATCGGGGACCAAAGACCCGATCCCATCGGCACCGTATCTGAAAACGCCGTTAAACCTCTTCCGACTACCATCATCGCAAGTGATATTACAAGCGATGCCCTGACTCCGATTTTATCTGAAACCTTTCCCAAAAGAAGCATCGCAAAAGTGATTCCACCTGTCAGAAATCCCGCAACCCATCCGGAGTGAAGGTCACTCAGATTCATATTCTTTGAACAGAATGTAACTAAAATAGTAAGAATTCCGAAATAAACGAGTCCCTCAATAACATAAGGGATGTTTATCCCCCATAAGGCTCTTGGGGCTTTTACAAAAGCAATTGAAGTTTCTTTCAACTCCTTAAAGGCATCCGAAACAACCTGTCCGAAACTTTTTGGGACTGCCTCTTTGGGTTTATTTTCTTCGCTCATAGTACACTCCTTTTAAAGGGTCATTACAATTTTACCGCAGAGCCCCTCTGACATGAGCTCAATTCCTTTTTCAAAATCTTCCAGCTTCATTCTATGCGTAATAACAGGCGATACATCTATTTTGCCGGAATCCAGAAGGCCTTTCATCTGATACCATGTCTCGTACATTTTTCTTCCGGCTATCCCGTATAAATTAATTCCCTTCATAATAACTGAATTTGCAATATCAAATTCAATAACATCTCTTGGTATCCCCAGAAGCGAAACAAATCCGGCAGTTTTAACAACCTTAAGCCCTTCCTTGAAGGCAACCGGACTTCCTGACATCTCCAGCATTACGTCAACACCCGTACCGTTCGTTAAATCCATTATCTTTTTGTGTGGATCCCCCTCTTTACCGTTTAAAAGATGATCGGGTTTGAATTTTGAAGCCAGCTTTAATCTGTAATCGGAAATATCAACTGCAATTATCTTTGATGCGCCCAAGGCCTTACAAAGTTCAATGGACATAAGTCCAATCGGGCCCAGTCCGTAAATCAAAACCGTCTTTGAAGAAGGGCCCCCTCCGGCAAAAACTGTTTGAACTGCGTTACCCAGAGGCTCCTGAATAGAAGCTATTTCCCATGAAAGCTTTTTATCGTTTTTCCATGCATTTCTTTGGGGTAAAGCCACATACTGCGCAAAAGTTCCGTTAACATCGACTCCCAGAATAGTAAGGTTTTGGCATATATGTTCATTGCCCGTCTTACACTGATAACAGTAACCGCAGGCGATGTGAGTTTCGGCAGAAACAGAGTCTCCTATTTCAAGACCCTTTACGAGTTTCCCCTTTTCGACAATTTCGCCCGCAAATTCATGCCCTATTACGAGAGGTGGCTTAATTCTCGATTGCGACCATTTATCCCAGCTGTATATATGCAGATCCGTTCCGCAAATTGAAGTGGCTTTTACCTTAACCAGAACCTCGTGATCCCTGATTTTAGGAATCTCAACCTCACCGAACGAAACACCCCGGTCAGCTTTACTTTTTAAAATAGCCCTCATTTTGCCCTGTGGCATCAAAAACTCCTTGAATATCTACAACATTTTTTCAATATAACTCTTAATTCTTTTGAGAGCCTCTTCTATGTTGGGAATTGAGTTAGCGTATGAAAGTCTTAAGTATCCTTCTCCGTAATGGCCGAATGCGGTTCCGGAAAGTGCCGCGACTCCGGCTTCCTGTAATATTTCATCTGCAAGCTGCTTTGTTTTCTTCCCGGTCATTTTAACAACTTCCTCGACATTTGGGAAAACGTAAAAAGCTCCTTTAGGGCTTAAACATGTAACACCTTTAATATCGTTCAAACCCTTGACTATAACATCTCTTCTTTTCTTGAATTCCTGAGTCATTCTTTTTGATTCGTCCTGAGGTCCCTTTAAAGCCTCCACGCCGGCTATTTGGGTGAAAGCGGCTGTGCATGAATTTGAATTTGTCTGCAGCTTTGCAATCTGGGCGGCTAGTTCTTCTTTCATGACACCGTAACCCAGTCTCCATCCTGTCATGGCGTAAGCTTTGGAGTAACCCTCAAGAAGTATTGTTTTCTCAAGCATTCCGGGAAACTGCATAATCGATTCATGCTGTCCTTCATAAATTATCGTTGAATAAACTTCGTCTGAGAGAACAGTGATATCGTTTTTTACCGCGATTTCGGCAATTGCTTTAAGATCATCTTTCGTTAATACACCGCCTGTCGGATTTTGGGGAGAATTAATTATCATGAATTTTGTTTTGTTCGTAACAAGGCTTTTGAGTTCATCGACATCCAGTCTGAAATCAACCTCTTCTTTAAGCTTAATCGGCACCGGCTTTGCTCCTGTAAACTTAATTACAGATTCATAAATCGGAAAACCCGGATTCGGATAAATAACTTCGTCGCCCGTTTCAACCATTGCCAAAAGGGAGAAGAACATTATAGGTTTTGCCCCTGGAGTTACAACAACCATTTCGGGATTAACTTTTACGCCTCTTGTTTTTGAAATATTTTCGGCAATAGCTTCCCTGATTTGAGGAAGCCCGGCTGAGGGACCGTAATGTGTCCAGCCCTCATCAATTGCTTTTTTTGCTGCCTCTCTGATATTTTTGGGTGTATCAAAATCAGGTTCACCTATTTCAAGATGTATAATGTTCCTGCCCTGAGCCTCCAGTTTCTTGGCGGCAACCAAAACTTCAAAGGCAGTTTCTGTTCCAAGGCGACTCATACACTGCGCTAATTTCATATTTTCCTCCCCTTACTTAAGGAATAAGAATTTATTAAAGATTGTATATAAAATACATTCCGCTGACTTATAGGATACAAAGGTAGAATTGTCAATTTTTTAAACTCGTAAGTTACGGGCATGAAAGGAGTTTATAAGAAAAGAAAAGGTATAACAGTAAACGAATACCTGCCTAAAAAAAGCGGTATCACGGCTTAGCCGTAATACCGCCCGAAAATAACGTTAAAAATCCAAGTTAATTAAAGCTTCATTGACGCTTCTTTTTTTCCTTTTCATCGTAGCAGAAAAATTCAATGCTGGTTTTAGGACCGCCCCTTTTAACGAAATAATGAAGACTGTTCATATTCTTTGCTGCCTGAACCATATTACATTCATCCGATGAGTTTGATACAAAGCCGTATTCCATTTTAGCCAAATGCCCTGTAATCTGCTTTGCATTAGGAGCAATGATGAGAACCGCAAATGCAATCAGAACAAAAAAAGCGATAACAATTAATGATTTACGCATAATTATCTCCCCATACTAATACAGGTTAACAATATGCAAGAAACAAGCCACTAATAACGGGCATAACTTGTTGATTTTATAGATATATTTAACAAGAACTCCGACTCGTTGCAATGAAATTCCCTGAAATCGTTAACTTTTTTCATAGTTAGCCTAACCATTTGTTTTAACATCAATTTTTGTGACAACTTTGGTCATCAGAAGATGCAAATTTTTCATTTTCTTCCCTTGTTGACTATTCGCGACATAGTATCTAAAATCGACGTGAAGGCGGAAATAAATAAAAATTAATGACTTCATTAATCAAAAAAAATGAAAAGAAGGCTTTTAAAAGAAATATCTGGAGCCTGATATCAGTTATCTACATCTGCATTTTACTCTTTGCGGGTATTTTCGGCGACATGGGCTTTTTAAAAAATTACAAACTCTATAAACAAAACAAGAAAATCGAAGCAAATATAAACGAGCTTGAAATTAAAAACAGAGATTTAAGAAGGGAAATAGACAATCTAAAAGGAAACACCCGGTATATTGAAAAAATTGCCCGGGAAGAATTAAACATGTCCAGACAGGATGAAATCACTTTCATATTTGAAGGAAAAAGAATTAAATCAGGCAGGGAATAAACTGTTTTGAAAAAACTCACCGGCTTAATATCCGAATATAAGTTTTATATCTATTTTGTTGCTATTCTTACCTTAAATAACCTATGGGACCTGGAATATTTTTCCGTGTGGATAATTACATTGGCCTTGCTTCTTACAATGCCTTTAGCCGGAGTAGATTACCTTCTGGCATTGATTTTAATTTTTGAAGACGGAATTTTAAAAGCTCCCAGATTTTATTTTGAGCCCGAATCATTTGTTCATTATCTATACTACCTGCCGACAGCTTTGGCCTTAATGACTCTGATAAATTATGCGATTAACCGGGTATCAAGAGAGAGATATGAGCTTTTGTCCACAATTCACAGGTTAAAAAGCGAAAGAGTTGACATTGAAAGCAGCGTTTCGGACACATTAAATAGAATATCTCATGAAGAAAAGGAAGGCTTGGGATTAAAGGGCCTTTTACAGCAAAGAGAAGACTCATTTAAGAATATTCTGGATATAATAAGAAAGAGCTACCATCCTTATTCCATATTTCTTTATTTTTATGATGCCAATCAGGATTCATTTTATCTAAGAGAACATATATCCGAATCGGAGCAAGTAAAGAATAAACCTATCAAATCATCCGAAGGGATTTTACATGCAGTTACACGGGAAAAAAGACCTATAAACGTCAGAAGACTGAGAAATTCAAAGTATGCTATCCCTTTCTATAACGAAAAGCAGGAAATTCAATCCGTTCTCGCAGTTCCTCTTCTTTCGGGCCGAAGATTGAAGGGAGTTCTTTGTCTTGACAGTTTGAGAACCGAACGCTTCTCTACTAAAGAAGAAGAGATAATAAAGGGGCTTGCCGGCGAGATTGTCAAAGTAATGGACACATCGGAGGCCATGCTTTCATTTTCAAAAATTAAAGATGAGCTTCAAAACGTATGCGAACTCGGAACAAGGCTTAATCAGAACTTAACCGAAGAAAGAGCCGTTGATATTCTTCTTGATATAACAAAAAAGTTTATTGATTTAGATTTCTCATGTTTTGTTTCATATAATCCGGAATCTAACAAAAATTCCATAGTAAGGATAAATTCATCATTAGAAGATAAGAGGTTTGAAAGAAGAGATTTTTCCTGTGATGACAGATTGGGGCTTGCATCATGGGTAATCAGAAACAACGTTCCGTTAGAATATTGCCAGATAAAGGGAAAGAAAAAGGAAATAATACTTTTTAATCGAAACTTTAAATTACCCTTCAAATACAATTCCGTTTTAATTCTTCCGGTCAGCTCATACGACAGGGTTCTGGGAACATATATAATTGCATCAAAACGCAACAACATCTGCAGGGGAGAAGACAGAAAACTCTTGGAGAGCGTATGTTCTCAAATCGGAATCGCTCTTGAAAATGCACGAATGTATGAAACCTTAAGAACACTGGCCACAATGGACGGCCTTACTGGATTAAAAAATCACAGAGTGTTTCAGGATACCTTATCAGAGGAGCTTAAAAGATCTCAAAG
The DNA here is from genome assembly GCA_964470285.1 of uncultured Oligoflexia bacterium. GTDB lineage: Bacteria > Bdellovibrionota_G > CAYYBZ01 > CAYYBZ01 > CAYYBZ01 > CAYYBZ01. Next base: position 1,525 of record CAYYBZ010000096.1, on the reverse strand, counting down.
AACCGATGAAAAGTTTTCTCTTCTCTTAACCGATATTGATCACTTTAAGACATTTAATGATAATTACGGACATCCGGTGGGAGATTATGTACTTAAAGAGATATCGACAATTCTTTTATCATGCGTGAGGACAATAGACCTTGTTGCGCGTTACGGCGGTGAGGAATTTGCGATCATACTTATAAACACTGACGAAACCGGTGCCCTAAAAATGGCCGAAAGAATAAGAAAAGAGGTTGAATCGGACAAGTTTGAGACGGCTGGAAAAAAATTAAGAGTAACGTTGAGTCTTGGTGTTTCAACCTTTCCGACAAGCTCGGACAACAAAAGAGAACTCATAGATTTTGCCGACAAGGCCCTTTACTGGTCTAAGGAAACAGGCAGAAACAGGGCAACACATTTTAATTCGGTACGTGATCGGATGGTTAAGCTCAAAATATTGGATGAGAAAAGCATAAAATCAACTCAAGCCACCAATTAATTGCACTGTTGACTAAAACGACATCGTAATCTATCTTGTCATGCGAAATGGATAATATAGATGAACCGGTTTATACAGTTTCAGAACTTACCGCACAGATTAAATCGCTTTTAATCAGAAATTTCGGTTTTGAGACTTTCTGGATTAAGGGAGAGATTTCAAATTTTAAGGGGAGAAACGCCCAGGGTCACATATATTTCAGATTAAAAGATGAAAACGCCGTTATAAATGCGGCTTTTTTCAGCTATCAGAATAAAAGGCTTTCATATGATCTTGAGGAGGGGATGCAGGTTTTAATTAGAAGCAAAATCGGCGTTTATGAACCCCAGGGATCCTATCAAATAATTGTGGAAGAGGTTAAACCTTCAGGCATAGGAGAGCTTTTTCTAAAATTTGAACAGCTAAAAAAGAAGCTTGAAAAAGAAGGGCTATTCAGCGATGGCAGAAAAAAGGAAATACCTCATATCCCTCAAAGGATAGGAATAATTACTTCTCCCACAGGAGCGGCTTTGAGAGATATGCTGAAAATTCTAAAAAACAGAATGCCTGCGGTTCCGGTCACGATCTTTCCTGCAAGGGTTCAGGGAAACGAAGCAAAGCATGATATAGTAAAAGCTGTTAAGCTTGCCGGGAAAAAGAAATTCGGAATTGACCTTATAATACTCGGAAGAGGAGGAGGTTCCTTAGAAGAGTTGTGGCCTTTCAATGAAGAAATTGTCGCAAGAGCAATAAGCAAATCAAAAATACCTGTAATATCCGCAGTAGGACATGAAACCGATCGTACAATTTCGGATTTTACGGCCGATTTAAGAGCATCGACTCCCTCAAATGCTATAGAGATTGCTGTTCCAGACATGCGTGATCTTGAGCAAAGGGTAAATTTTCTGATCTCCGATATTCTTTCTTCGGTAAGCGAAACAGTCGAGCTTTACCGCGAAAGACTAAAAGGTTTTCAAAGAAGCGTTTACATAAAAGACCCCCTGTCATTACTTAGAAACAGACAGCAGCTTTTGGAGGAATTGAGTGAAAGAGGATTTAATCTTA
>CAYYBZ010000095.1:6616-7152 GCA_964470285.1 uncultured Oligoflexia bacterium | reverse complement strand
CATGACCTTTTATTTTTGGCAACTGTTCAGGTCTGTCTTTGCTAGTTCATATAATGAAAGTTTCTTGTGCAGTTCTTTTATTGTAATGGCTGTTTAATGTTATGTAATGACTAGAGTCGCTTTTAGACTGTGTTTTGTTTCTTATGTCGATCTTTTTGCCCGATTTAGTCTTAATCCGACACCAGTAAAATTCCGGAGCGGGTGAAAAAAGCTGAACCGATTTGATATCACTATATTCAATTAATCCATTGCCTCTTTTAGTGTTTTTGTAATCTATGCTATTATCTGTGAGTTTAAGCCCGATATCTTCACTTTTAAACATTCTGAATCTGTACTCACTCATCAATTAATCCCCGGATAAGTTTTAATAAACATACTTTAATGCTAAGATAACCGCATGCATCTGATGCTGTGTTACATCAATCCTAAGGCCCGGCTCTTTTGTGTGATTCATTATACCACCGACTGCGAATTTACTGTCGGTCGGGTTATCCCGAAGGTATTTATTGGGGAGAGGTCCCCCTACCTGCCATGAA
>CAYYBZ010000095.1:0-6606 GCA_964470285.1 uncultured Oligoflexia bacterium | reverse complement strand
AGACCCAGGTCAATTACTCTTTTTAGCTTTTCCGCTTCCGAAGAATTTTTATGGAGTTTAGCAAGCCGGTACGCATGAATTATGCCTTCATAAGCGTATGCAGTGTTTCTTGTTCTTTCGAGTGTTTTGTGAACATCAATCATCCACGTTGCAAGTTCAATTACCCTGTCACCGTAATATTCCATGCCTTCCCATCCAGTAGTGGTTATTTCAAAGAAAGACATGGACCCCCACTGATAAAAACCTTTTGTTTTTGATAAATCCAGTCCAAGTTTAAGTGCTTCTTTTACATAGGCTTTATAAGTTGCCTCTGCTGCTATAATTATCAGAAGCTTAAGATCGGTTTTGTCCAAATACTTGTATGCTTTAATCAATGCCAAAAGTGTTTCACCGTCGAAATAGGGGGAGGGCTGTCCGATTCCTCTGCCTGTTTCTATATCATAATTCCGGTGAAATCTTCCGTCCGGCATTTGCAGTGACTGTAGAAAATTAAGATATTTATCCAGTTCTGAGTGAAGTTTGTCATTATAATCTTTGGATGTTTTATCGGAGGATCTTAAGAAATCGATTAAACATAGAGAAAAAAGTGCCGTGGTTCCGGTTTTACCTCTTTTTTCTTTGGGATAGGCTACCCATTTTCTTCCGTCTTTGGATTCGTTTGAGTGCTTGATGAAGAAATCCGCCCCTTTTTTAAACGCCTTAAGCAGTTGAGGACCTCTTTTGTACTGATATATCAGTGTAATACCCCACAGAGCTCCGGCCTGTCTTACCTGTGAATCACCCTTTATCTGAACATCCTTTATAAAATCATATTCGTAATTGAAATTCCCTTCAGGCTTTTGATTGTTTATTAAGAATCGGGTTCCCAGCTCCAAAGATTTTTTAAGAATTTCACGGTTAAGTTGCACTTTGTTAATATCCCGTTTGTTTAAAAAGTAATAATAAGCGGTGGAGGCGATTATAATTGCAACTATAAGAATTATGTAATTTCTTATAGATCTGTTTTTCATTGAGTTGTTATCCCGGTTATAAGAAATAACTAGATCAAACCTGAAAGAGATTTATCTCTTGGATACTCGACCGAAAATTTAAGAGGTATTTTTATTTTATCGCCGGGAGCCGGTTTGAAAAACCACTCAAGATAGTTGTACTCATTTTTCTTTAGCTTATCGGTATTTTCTTTAAACTTAGGATTTATAAGCTCGACCTCGATATCTTCATGATTTGATATCGGTATCTGATCCCAGACAACCAGTTCTTCGGCCGTCTTTTTATTGTTGGTGATTTCAATAAGATATTCATAAATCGTTACGTTTTTCCTGCTTATTACTCCTTCGGTTTTCTGATATTTCTTTAAGAATTTATGCTCAACCTTCATTCCCTCGTCAACACCCAGGAAGGTCCAGAATTCTTCATCGGGAGATACAAGATTCATGTACGAATTTGCAACAAAATTATTATCAAGAAAAACGTTGCTTTCGCCGGGCAACAGCGGGAATTGTGTTTTGTTCTTAACTTTAGCTTTCAGATAGGCATACTGACTTAATTTGGGAACCGTCGAGTAGCGAAAATCGGCTTCAAATTCGTTTCTCATTATTGTAACCTTATGCTCCTGATTATCGCTCTTTATAGTGTTTTTACCGCTTACAACAAAAACAACTGAAGTAGCTTTAGTGTCCACGGTAGCTTCCGGAGCGGTCATTTCCGGCATATCATCGTATGCCTCGTCTGCCAGCACTTTATCCATTTCAGGTTCATCCTTATACATTTGTGACATGGGGGCGGATTTGGTCTTTTCCTGTATTCTTCTTACGGGTCTTGAGGCTGCTGCCCTGGTGACATAAATATCGATATACCATGGTGACAGTTCCGGCTGTTGACCTCCTATTTGAGGTTTGGCCGTGGATAGCGAAACCGCAACTTCATCCCAGTCTTCCTCTGTGCCCTGAACTACATGCGCGTTATAGGAAACATTCATCATTTTACTGTCGGTAAGAACCCGTAAATCATATACGGGGTACCAGCTGGGACCGTAGACAATATAGGAAAGATCCAGAATCAGATCACCTTCTTTTTGCATTTCTACTGATACTTCTATCTGATCCCGTACCATAGCCGGATCGGAACCCAGTTTTTGAATCTCTTTGGTCAGCTTCTTTATTTCATTATTTATATCCCTTTTCGATTTTTCGGCCTCGTGAATTTCCTTGTCGATATTTTCGATTTTGGAGCGGTAAAAAGATACCATTTCTTTCCATTTTGCAGGGTCAAGTTCCGATGTAGTATCTTCTTTCTGAGCTTTTTGAGTAAGTTTAAGGGCAATATTATCTATGAAAGTTTTTTCTTTTCCGGCCTGCGCAATTTTATCGTCAATTGTTCTTAACCTGTCCTGAAGTTTTTGCTTTTCATCATGCATTGCCTTTACTTTTTTATCTGGGATCTGCGCATAATGGGCCTCTTTAAACTTTATATCACCTAAAATTGCTTCACCCTTACCGCTAACCTGAATGCTGTTCTGTTCTATTGAATCGGGTAAACTGTCAAAAAGCAGTTTATGCTCGCCTTTCGGAAGTGAAATTTTGGCATTTCTACTTACACTTGCCCTATCGCTGTATACGGTTACAGCGGTAATCTTCGATTCAAGGATTGTGTTGCCGTTACTTTTATCCATAATTACACCACCTTATTAAATAAATTAATTTACAGGCGATATTAACAATAAAAGAAAAGACAGATCTTATCAAGTGATTCAATGTTCTTGAACGAATTAAAAAAGGGGAGCAACCTTGCTCCCCTTTTTTAATTGTATGCGGGTACATAAATAATTCACTTTGGCATAAACATTGCTCATAAAATTCATAAATAAACAATTAATTATAATGAAAAGATTACTAACAATAACATATTGTATTAAAAGAATATTTCAACCGTGCAAATTTTTGCTTTTGCTAATGGGATTTATTTTTGCATTTTTTGCGGGTTTCAGCGTGTCGCATTCCCAGATGAGCTCTAAATCGTGGTACTCCTCTCCGGCTGAAAATATCTGGGAAAGGGTAAGTATTGATGAAGACGGCGGTCTGTATCTTGCTGAGAATGCCCGTTTATCGGAAATGCAGGAGAAATTTGCCAAAAAAAATGTCTATTCGGTTCCCGGTCAATATGAAGGAGCAAGTATTGTTTTTGTACACTGGGGTGAGCATCACGATAAGATTTTACTTCTAATTACGCAAAATATGTCGGAAGAGCTTTACCTGGATGACCAATTTAAATCCTATATTGAAAGCGGGATATTGATTCCCGTAGAAATACCGGAAATATCATACGGAATATGGCCCAGGGATTATTTACCCATTACTCTTAAAAACAGAATTAACGGCAGCTATAAATCAGTTATTGTTCCTTCTTTAAAATCCTTCGGTAACAGAAGGACGTCTTATCCTTTCGAAACAGAATATCCCTTTAATATGACCGATATTGATACGCAAAGAGAAGCTGTCGTGCTTGAAAGTTTCTATAAGGCTGCCTCCCTCCTGACAGAAAAAGAAATAATCCTTGAGCGCCATGATGATTTCATTTTTGAGGGAGTGAATCTCCTGTCGGACGGTTTTGGAAACTGTTTTACAGATGCAGATTCGGTAAAGCATAATTACGGAGAAAGGCAAAAAAAGGAAAGTAAAGAATTATTTATTGAAAGGATGAAAGAAATTTACGGTTGTGAAAGCGTAATATTTTTGGAAGTAGATTCTCACGATGTTCAGCATATTGATATGATCATAACAGTCGCCGGAAGAGATAAAATTATTTTAAGCATGAATTCTAAAGCAGGATTGAACGATGATTACAGGAAAATACGAGGACTTGAAAAAAAGAATATGGAAACCCTTCTTAAAGCCGGATACAGGGTATATAGAGCACCCAGGCATGAAAATTCAAGAACTTCTGCCAATGTTCTTATAACGGAGAGTTCGGTATATGTCCCTCAATATCCGGGGCACTATTACAAATCCATCGGTGAAAGTATGGCCTATGAAAGGGAAATTATGCTTTCTACTAAGCTGGAAGATCTTAAAAAGTTTAATTTGAAAGGCTTGGAAGTTTATACAAAACTTTTCAAAGGTAAGAAAATCGTTCCGTTTACCGAGAATTTCCTGGATTCTAAACGGGGCTCGATCCATTGCAGGACAATGGAGTTGGCCTTTTAAACTTACATATGGAATGAGGAGAACCAAAAAAATGAAGAATACAATGAGGCCGATATTATTGCTTGTCACGTTTTTTTTCTTTTTATCTTCATGTATTGAAAATGAAAATGCCAAGCAGAAGAAGGAGCTTCTTAATACTGCTCAGCAGCTTATGTCGGAGGCTCAGCATCAGTTAAATGAAATTGAGCAGGATTCCTCCGGTGGCTCTATCAATGATTCTTTATCCGATAAAGATAAGAATAAAATGAATGATGGAAACCAAACCGGTGACAGCGGTACTTATACTGATTTTTCTTTGGATATTCCCGATCACGGATTGAGTATAAAAGATATTCCTGACGGAACTTATATTCTTAAGAGTGTAACGACAACCTTCACGAAAAGCGAAGAAAAGATAAGCGGCGGTGCGGAGGTAAAAATAAAATTGAACAAACCTCCCGTTGAGCAAAAAGAACTTCATATAATGCCCGGTGATTATTCTGTACAGAAATTCTCAGGCAAAGAATCTTGCGCAGAATTTGAGGGTAGAGGTTTTATTGACTGGGGTAGTCTTAACAGGGACAAATATGATTTCGGTCCGGATATTATTCTTTTGCTTCCTTTGAAGATTAAGATGTCATCAGGCAGCCCTTCTTATAACGATAAAGTCAGTTATTACAGTGAATTCGAGACCTGGACCAACGGCGGTCAGGAAGTGGAACTGGTAATAAGGGAAGCAAAACGGTCAGGTGTAGATTTCACAAAATTGCTTAACGATAAATATCTGGAAAAGGATGTTTATCACTCAGAAGAAGTAAAATTATATTCCGACGAAGTTTTATCGCTGCTTATAGTTTCTGTCGGTGAAGGTACTTTGGATTTCTTTATGCTCATTCAGCACGAGAGCGAAGAAAGAAAGGTAAATCTCTCCTACGAAATGCAGTGAGCTCTATAAATAATTCAAATTAAAATAGGGATATTTAAGTCCCTATATCCGCTTTGTCCGGTTATTCAAAACTCTCTATATTATTGTATTTATTAAGCTTTAATCAGACCCCATTGTGGCATCAAACTTGCTTATGTTAATAATCATAGTTTTGCTTATGACTAATAGAATAATAAAAATATTAGCTTTCTTAATATTTCTGGCATTTCTTTGGCCGTTTTCAACTTCCGCTCAGTGGCAAAGAGACCCTTCAGGTGCCATAAAAGTAGAAGACAATTTAATGTCAAATTCGTATACGCTGGATTTGGGGGCTATTAATAATTTTCTTTTTAAAAAGAGTCAAACGTATCTTCAATTCAGCGACTGCAGAACAGGAAGTGCCTTGATAATAAGCGGCGGTACTACGGTCGGCAGAATCGATTTTGAACGCGCCATTACCAGAATAACAATATTTACAAACGTAGATTACGAAAAACTGGATAACTTAAGCGTGAATTATAATCCTTCCGAATACGGAAATAGCCCTCTGCAGGAAATCAACCTTTACCCAGTTTCAAATTATTTTGGAGAGGATTTTAAAAACGCTTTGGAAATAGAGTTTATTTTCAATACTGATGAACCGAAGTTGGATATAGCTTTTTCGGATACAAAAAACATCGTAGTATATTACGACACACATAAAACAGTAGACTATGCAAAGATGTTTAATGAAATGCGCAAAGACTGGACCCTTCAGGATTATGCCCTGTACAACGAAACACTTAAGGCCTCCGATCAGGCCAATAAAAACTTTTTCGAGCTTACGGGTGAGGCTATAGGTGAAAATCTTGAAAACGTTTTTAACAGTGTAAAGGGCTTTGCCGAACATGCATGGGGCGGAATTGAAGATCAGTGGGAAGAAAATCCCTACTATACACCCGTGTTTGTAGTCGTTGAAATCGGCAAAGGCGCCGGTAAAATGGCCTACGGCATCGGTAAATCGTTATGCGATGCAGCCGGGAACGGGGTAGACGGTGTGGATTGTCTTGTAAAAGGCGATTTAAGCGGGGCAAAGGATAATTTTGTTGAAGTAGTGCCGTCCCCGATTAAGAAGACTGCTGAATGCATGTACTACACATCCAAGTATACTTTCGTAGAGAAGGACAAAGAAAAGGCCGCACATTATTTCGGCAATTTCTTTGTCGCAGGCACCGAAACTGTTGTATGGGTTTACGGGGCAAAGGGAACCTTAAAGGGAATGCAGAAAATCGGTGAATTGGGGGCGGATGCTACAATTAAAATTGCAAAAAATACCGTTAAGAAAATTGACGATGTCGCTCAGGGGATGAACCCGACTCCGGCACTTGCCTTTCAGACCGAGATGGGTTCTTTCGGAGTTATACCCGGAGCCGTAAGCAAGGACGGAGTATTAAAGTTGACCAAACTTCCTTATGAATCCGCAGGAAAGGTTGCCGGCGGAGCCATGCAGATGTCGGCAGC
>CAYYBZ010000094.1:0-7165 GCA_964470285.1 uncultured Oligoflexia bacterium | reverse complement strand
GTTTCTCTTATAACAATTACTTTAATCTGGCCGGGATAGGTGAGTTCTTCCTGAATCTTTTTGGCAAGATCCCTGGAAATCATTGCGGATTCTTCATCGGTAACCTTACCGCTTTCTACTAAAACCCTGACTTCACGGCCTGCCTGAATTGCATATGATTTGGAGACACCCTGAAATGAATTGCTGATATTCTCAAGATCCTCAAGCCTTTTAATATAATTTTCCAGTATTTCTTTTCTGGCACCCGGCCTTGCACCTGATATAGCATCGGCGGCCGCTACTATAAAATCCAATATACTTTCTGTTTTATAATCGCCGTGATGTGCTCCTATTGAATTGGCTATCATAGGATGTTCACCGTATTTTTTCGCCATTTCCGCTCCGATAACCGCATGTGAACCCTCTACCTCATGGTCTACGGCTTTACCGATATCGTGAAGAAGTCCCGCCCTTTTTGCCAGCTTGGGACTGACTCCACCCAGTTCGGATGCCAGCATTCCGCATAAAAACGAAACCTCAATGGAATGCTGGTACTGATTCTGAATAAAACTCGTTCTGTATCTTAGTGATCCGACCATTTTCATTAATTCCGGATGAATCCCGTGAACCCCAACATCAAACGTTGCCTTTTCTCCCGCTTCCTTAATCGACTGTTCAACTTCCTTTTCGACCTTCTTAACAACTTCTTCGATTCTGGCAGGGTGTATTCTTCCGTCTGACACGAGTCTCTCAAGTGCAATTTTAGCAACCTCTCTTCTAACCGGATTAAATCCTGAAAGAATTACGGCTTCCGGAGTATCGTCGATAATAAGATCAATACCTGTAACAGCTTCCAAAGTTCTGATATTTCGGCCTTCCCTTCCGATAATCCTTCCTTTCATTTCATCTGAAGGCAGATTTACGACACTTACCGTTTTCTCGGAAACATAATCTCCGGCATATCTCTGAATGGCATTTGCTATGATCCATTTGGCCTTTTTCTCCGCCTGTTCCTTGGCCTCATCTTCAATCTGCTTAATCTGCTTTGCACTTTCATGCTTGGCTTCGCTTTCCATAAGCTTCATAAGCCTTTTTTTAGCCTCTTCCGAAGAAATACCGGCATTTTCTTCAAGCTGCTTTCTGGCCCTTAAAACCATCTCACTGTATTCTTTTTCCTTATCGGTTATCCTTTTTTCAAGCCCTTGCAGAGCCTGTTCTCTTCTTGTCAGGTCCGCATCCTTTTTTTCAATAAATTCAACTCTTTTATCTAATTTTTCTTCATTCTGCTCAAGCCTTCTTTCGAGCTTTTCCAGTTCGTGTTTTTTACGCGAGGATTCCTTATCAAAGTCATTCTTCATCTGAAGAAGCATGTCCTTGGCCTTAAGCTCGGCATCCTTTATTATGCGCTCGGAATTTTCATTCGCTTTATCGAGTATTTTGTTAGCTTCTGAAGCAGCTGAATCGATCTTTTCCTTTTCTTTTTTCTTTCGTATTATAGAAATTACAGCTATTCCAATACCCAAACCTGCTGCAAAAACTATTATCAACCAAAATATATTAGACGTTCCCACAGTTAACCTCCTGCAATATCGATAAAATTAACTAAAGTGTGAAAAGTTTTAAGGAAGGGATGTTAAAAAAAGAATAAAAGTTTTCTAACAGTTAGAATTTTCTTTTGAGGTATCTATCACTATGATTCCTTAATTTATTAAAAGCCTTTTCCGGAAATTTGAATAGGCTTTCATTTTAATTTCACACTTATAATTCTCACACTATATAACCAATATAATCTTCCTTTTCAAATAAATTATTCAATAAAATCAGAAAGCTGCTTAAAGGAGTGAATTAATCATTTTAAGGACGTTTTCGGAGGTTGATTTGACTTTATTCTTAACACGGTCGCTTTCGGTTTTCATTTTGAGCACTTCACCTGCCAGATTCATAGCAGTCAAAACTGCAATTTTTTCAGTGGTAACGGTTCCCGTTCTGCCTGAGATTTCTTTCATTTTAGTATTTAAGAATTTGGCTGTTTCATTCATAAATTCCTGATCAAATTCAGACCTGAATGCATAAGGTTTTCCGAGTATAGTGACCTCAATCGATTCCTTCACACATAACTCCTTGTTTTTACAGTATTATTTGATAAATTCTATACCACTTGGCGACAGTGAGTCAAGAACATAATTTTTTTAATAATTACTCTCAAGTCGCTTATTTACTGCACAATTTTAGCTAGTTTTCGCTGATTTTGTTTATACATTGAACTTTTTTCAGGCAGTTTCAATGTGACATTTCCATTTTACCCCATATTATCAGCTAGTTGATTAATAGGCACAGAACTTGCTATTTAAAACATATGAATGATTAATAAACAAAATTCACGGGTGCTATGGATGAATTACTTGGCGGCAAGGTTTTTAACGCTGATTATAATCGCTTTTGTATCAACTGCGGTAATTTCAGTAATTCCTTCCTGCGGAAGAAATTCAAGCGATGATTTTGATCGGCAAACGGATGATGACGACGATGATAACGATGACGACAGCGGGAAAGATACGGACGGGGACGGATGTCCAGACTATCTTGATTATGCTCCCGATAATCCTGAAATCGGATGCACAAAACCCGATGATGAAAATAAACCCGGAGATATAGCAATTGAATGTGTTACAGAAGATGAAGGTTTATGGGTTGATCTGATTATTTGTCCTGAAGATGACAATACAGAAAGCTGCTACAAAAATCCCGTTCTTAACGACTTTGAAGAGTGCCTTGAAGACAGAGTATTTGATGAATCAATAAAAGTAACCGTTAAATGGTGTACCGATCATAAAGACGGATTAAAAATAGTCGGTGATTCAGTTGCAATTCAGTCTTTTGGAGAATATCACGGCGATGTCGGAGCATTCGCCGGTATGTACAAAGGAGGAGTCACAGGCTCAACATCATGCCCGAAAAATCATGAAGACGGTAAAAACTATCAGGACAGAGCTTACGTCACCGTACAGTACGAAGGAGGCAAACCGCTTCAATACACATGGCAGCATCCCGGGCTGACATTTTTTACAATTAACGCTCATGAAATAGACGCAGCCCAACCTACACATATCGTTTTTGACAGTGACAGCGTTCAAATTGACGGCAGATCTACGATTTCCTACACACAGGTAGCAAATTTCATCGGAGCAACGGCAACACAGCATCTATTCAAGATAATAGATGTTACAGGTGGAGGAGCCGACGTATACGGCATCAATTTCACCTACAAATATAACAAAGTTAAAAAGGGTGCTTACGTAAAACTGAAATGATAAGCACGTGGGGTTTTCCAAGGAGGTTTTTAAAATGAAAAGAATATTTTTTACAATGCTGATCGCTGTATCCATGATTTTGGCAGGAAGTATTTTTAATTCCTGCGGAAGGAACTCTAATCCGATAAATCCAAACACTGGCCCGAAAGATGATTTTGACAATGACGGACTGATAAACGAGGTGGACCCCGACGATGATAATGACGGGTGTCCGGACGGACAGGATCCTAACCAATTCAACGCAAATATAGGTTGCGACGGAGACGATGATGACGACGACGATGATGACGATGACAACATAAATCCCGAATGTAAGACAGAAGAAAACGGAGATTGGGTAATACTTTCAGATTACGGAGAATTTGGTGAAGAAGATCCCGACAACACATCTGAAGATCATGCCAATCCTTTTGATCTTGAGGACTGCATAGAAACAAAAACACATGACAAATACGTCATAATCAACATCGATTACTGTGCCCACTGGAGAGATGTAGTAAAACTTCAGGGCGATGTATTGTCGATTCAATCCTTTACTAACGTTCAATCCGGATACATAGGTTCATTTGCAAGCCTTCATCCTCTTTGCGGCTCATGGGCCGGTTCAAAATACGTAAGCAAAGCCTATGTAAAAGTGTATGAATCTGATGAAACATGCAGATGCGTTGACGGATCATGCAGCAACAAAGGAACAAAAATAAAGGATTTCACATGGAATCAGCCGGCTTTCTCACCGATTAATCTTTCTATTAATAACATGGACAGAGAAACCAGTTCCCAGGTTCACGATTGGGAACAGTTTGCAGGAAGAGCCAACATGGCCTATACAAACGTGAACAACAATTTCGGTAAAGGTCAAAGAACGCATCTTTTCAAAATCGACGATTGGCGCTGGGGACCCAACAGATACGCTTTTGAATTCTGTTACGGTTACGATGTTAAAGAATCCGGTTATTACGGTAAAAAACAGCCCGAATAATAGCCGGGATAAAAGAAAAGCCGGATGTGCCCCGCCACATCCGGCTTTTTATATTTTAAATATTAAGTTTAAGGAATTTTTATCTGTTTTTTTCTCTTTTAACCTCTTTTCCATAATACCCTTTCCCCAGTACAACCTGTCCGACCCTGACAACGTACGAATTGACTCTTCTATAATGACCCAAAAGCTCCAGATGAATGGAACTCGTAACATGACTCTCTTTTAACCCTTCCGAAAGTCTTAAAAAATGAGCCTTTTTATGCTTTTCTTCCAGATCACGAACCGTTTTTTTCCCGTCCATAGCCCTTCTTGCAAGCTCAATATTTCCCGAAGCAAAGGAAGTAACAGCCAGATGAAAATTTTCATGAACGATGGAATGAAACTCTTTAATGTCTTTCCAGCCCTCTTTTGAAAACTCAGCACCCATTTTAATTTTTTCTTCCGCCAGCTCTTTGATAGTTTTAGAAATCAGATCACCGATAAGCTCAAAGTTATTACTAATGCTTAAGAGATCCATTTCCCTGCCGGCCTGTTTTGAGGTAAGCTCCTCCTGAGATATTTTAGCAAGATAAAATTTTATCTCATCGTTTAAAAGGTCAACCTTGTCGTCCATTTCAATAATCGTATCCAGCAGTTGCTTATCATTATTTCCTATAGCTTCAATGGAAAGTTTAAGCATTTCCTGACAAATATCGGCCATTCTTAATATTTCTCTTACAACATTACCGAATGCAATCTGGGGATTATCAAGCGCCTGTGTATCCAAAAACTTTATCTTAAAAACACCCTTCTCTTCCTTTTCATCGGGGATAGTAGTTCTAACCAAGTCAACAAAGAATTTAAGACCGATCATAACCAGGGCCGAATTAAAAAGATTAAAAATGAAATGGGAAAGAGCAACTTGATAATTGACGTTTATAGTCAGGAATTCTACAAAATCGGCAAAGTATGAAAGAAACGGGAATAAGATTATTGCGCCTAAAAGTTTCATAAAAAGATGCGACCACGCAACCCTTTTTCCGTCAACCGTTGTATTTATGCTCGCAAGAATCGCGGTAAAGCAAGTACCGATATTCGCTCCGATTACTATCGGTAAAGCGGACTCTAAAGATATAACGTTTAGTGCAGTCAGAGATAATGCAATACCTATAGTACCTGCGCTTGAATGAATAATGGCTGTAAAAAGCGCCGCAATTGCTATACCCTGAAGGGGATTTGATGCAAACTCTCTTATTCTTTCAGTAAAAAACGCATTTCCGCCCATTTGCTGAAAACTTTCAATCATGAAGTATACTCCCAGGAAAATGAGTCCGAACCCTACAAGAGCGTCGGCAATATATTTTAAGGTTCCTTTTTTCTTTAAAGCTCCTACAAGAAACCCGCCGATTATGAGATAGAAAGAAAAATTAATAAGTTTGTATTTTATGAAATGAGCAAGAATCATTACAAACAGCGTCGTTCCTACCGTAGCACCCGCAGTTAAGGCAATCGACTGGTAAAGAGTTAGAATCCCTACGCTTGCAAATCCGACAAACATTACCGTAGCGGCGCCTGAGCTTTCCATTATAAAAGTCGAAGCAATCCCTGTGATAAAAGACCTGTAACGGTCCCTTACAAAGTAATTTATCATGGAGCGAAGCTTATCTCCTGAAGCCCTTTCAAGACGTCCTTTTACATAGTTCATCCCGAAAAGAAATACGAAAAGACCTCCGATAAACTGTATTGCGGTTGTTGCGTTCACTTTAAAACAGTTCCCTTATGAGAAAATCGCCTCTACAAAATCCTTTGCATCAAAGGGCATAAGATCATCTTCTCCCTCTCCGATACCGATATACCTGATAGGTATCGAGAAATCGTTGGCAATCGTTAAAAGAATACCGCCTTTAGCGGTACCGTCCATTTTGGTTATAACAATCCCCGTTAAACCCAGCACTTCATTGAATTCTTTAACCTGTGCAAGAGAATTCTGACCGAATGTAGCATCTAAAACAAGCCATATTTCCTGTGGATATACTTCACCCTCTTTTTTTAACACCCTTTTAATTTTTTTTAATTCTTCCATAAGATTGAATTTTGTATGTAGTCTTCCTGCTGTATCCAGCATTAAGAAATCCACTTCCTGCGCTTTTGATGCTTTTAATGAGTCGTAGGCAACGCTTGCCGGGTCAGCCTGAATTTTCTGTTTTATGACCCTGCAACCGGTCCTTTCACCCCAAATCTCCAGCTGTTCAACTGCAGCCGCTCTGAAAGTATCGCAGGCTCCCAAAATTCCGGTTTTTCCCTGCCTTTTAAACTGTTTTGCCAGTTTCCCTATGGTCGTTGTTTTCCCCGTTCCGTTAACACCGGCCATCATTATCGTTAACGGCTTTTGCCCGTTACAATGTTTTTCTTTTGAATTGCTTAACAATTCAACCATTTTTAGTTTGACGGAATCGATAAAAGTCTGTTTGTCTTTTCCTTTAAGTCCCTCGAAGGTCTCATTCAAAAGATTTTGTGCTGTAGAAATTGAAACATCTGAAGTAATAAGAATTTCTTCAATTTCACCGCGCATTTCGCCGCTTAAATCTTTTCCGGTAAATACATTCTTTATTCTTCCGAAAATACTTTGCCGGGTTTTAAACAGTCTTTCTTTAAGATTTTTAGCCATATCAGATTAATCCTTTATTACTTCTTCCTGAAATCATCCATGTTAATCTCATACTTCTCAATTTTTCTTAGAAGTGTTTTCTTCGGTATGTTTGCTTTTTCTGCGGTCTGATTAATCTTGCCGTCAAATGTTTTTAAAGCCCTCATTATAAAATTCTTTTCCATGTCTTCCTTGTATGATTTGAAATCAAGAGATGATGTGTCCACTTCCAGTTTAAGAGGTGAGAACAAAGAACCGGGTAACGATCCG
>CAYYBZ010000093.1:5748-7268 GCA_964470285.1 uncultured Oligoflexia bacterium | reverse complement strand
GGTAATGCAATCACTTGTGAACTGTTTTTGTGGGTCTTCTTCTTAGCTGATAACGGTTTACGTTGTTAATGTGTTCCCTGTAGGTTTTTGAGAAAACATGGGATCCGTCTCTTTTTGCCACAAAGTAGAGCATTTCAGTTTCATCAGGATTAACGGCGGCCTTAATTGATGCAAGCCCCGGATTTGCAATCGGACCTTTGGGAAGGCCGTAGATTTTATATGTGTTGTAAGGGGTTCTTGTTCTTAAATGTTTTTTGGTAAGATTTCCGTCGAAATTCTCAATTCCGTAAATCACTGTGGGATCGCATTGAAGCCTCATATTTATCTCAAGGCGATTGTGAAATACGGAAGATATTAGACTTCTTTCGGAATCAACGCTGGTTTCTTTCTCTATCATCGAAGCCAGGGTAACTATTTTATGAAGATTAAAATCAAATTCTTTACCCTTTGTAATTATGTCACGCGTAACTTCGGTAAAAAATCTTCTTAACATTGTTTTAATTATCGCTTTTTCCGACATGGATTTATCTAAGGTATAGGTTTCGGGAAACATGTATCCTTCTAGACTGGGGCTTTGAATTCCAAATTCATTTAATAGATTTGAATCCTTAAAGTATTCAAGAAAAATCTCGCGGGATCCCAATCCGCTTTTTTCAATTTCATTTGCAATATCCTTAAATGTCCAACCTTCCGGTATTGTAACCCTGTATGTTTTTACCCCGCCTGTAGTAATTATTGTAAGAATATTTATCGGATGATCGGGTAAGCTAAATTCATATTCTCCGGGTTTTACAGATTTCGATTTGCTAAGCACGGAAGCCAAAATTTTAAATTTTGCGGCACTTTTGATAATGTTTTCACCTTCAAGAATATTAGCAGCTTTTATAAGAGAAGAATTCTTAGGAATTATAACCGTTCTTACTACGGGTTCGCCGCCGGAGAAATCATAGAAGAGGCTTAATAAAAAATAACCAAGCACAGTCAGAATAATAAGTATGAGCGTTATTATTGCTAATTTTTTCATCTAAAACTTATTTTTAATTGAGTCCAGATAACCCTGTAAAATGAGCTGAGCGGCAACGCGGTCAATTAGGCCCTTTCTCTTTTTTCTTGATTTATCTGCGTGTATGAGATGCTTTTCAGCTTCTTTGGTTGAGAGCCACTCGTCCCAGAATTTAACAGGAATATTAACATGTTTTTTCAGCTGTTGAGCAAATTTTTCAATTTTTTGGGCGGCCTCACCGATGGTTCCGTCGAATCTTCTCGGGATTCCCACAATAATTTCCGCGACATTTTCATTTTCACAAAGCGCTTTAATTTTATCAAATTTATACCTGTTATTGTCTATATTTGGAAGTCCCTGGGCGGTCATTTGAAGTGCATCCGACAGGGCTATCCCTATTCTCTTTTCACCGTAATCTATCGCTAGTATTTTTTTTAATGACATTAAAAATATTATATATGCGAATCAAAATAATTTCTTTAATTTTCTATGGTTTTATAAAAAAGGAGACCCTTTA
>CAYYBZ010000093.1:1621-5738 GCA_964470285.1 uncultured Oligoflexia bacterium | reverse complement strand
TTAAAGAATTAATTTTACAGGATCTTGGCGCTTTGCCTGCTATGATTATTTTAAAGCAACGCCTACAGTGTCACCGGGTATGGGTATTGGGATATTGCCAGCTGAAACGACTCCGCCTTCATCTAATGGATAAAGAGATAAACCGTTCGATGCTACTATACCCAGATAGCTTCCGCCCGGATCAATGGCCATCTCTTTTGCTTCCGGTCCGACCGTCTTACTTGTAAGAAATTGTCCGTCAAGTAGAAGTTGACCGGTGAAAAGGTAATTATCCGTAAGAATAAGTACCGAATCTCCAGACGGATGAAAGTCTATGTCAGTAGGATTATAGTTTCTAAGCTGGCTCCATGCAAAAAGGAAAGGAGGATCATTTGAGTTTATGAAAGCAAAACCTGTCGGAGTTAGGGCACCCACTGAGTCATAGGGTATTGTCTGGCTGTTTGCTTCAAGTATGCTCATAGGAGCAGAGGCAAGTTTCTTTGCTATGTAACCCTTGTATTCGTGAAATCCGAAGGGAATTGATCTTTTTTCATATTCCAGATTCTTGTAATAAATCTTACCCTGATTATCCGAGGCAAAAAGTATTTCGTCATCGGCAGATATTGCAAGATCTAAAACCGGAGAAGAATATCTTGTCGGATGACTCTCATAAGAGATTCCACCGTAAGGAGTCAGAGGAAGTATGTCTCCGAATACTCTTCCGGCAGCTCCGTGAGGGGTCGCCGTATCAAATTTAATAACGGCTATTCCTCTACTCGTAGCTACGAATATAAATGGATTATTTTTAAAATCATTTGTAGCAACAAATCTTGTCGGTTTTACGTTCCCAAGATTAATGTTTGTTTTGCCGGTTATATTTCCGTTGTCGGGGCTAATAAAAAATTGTGTAAGTACTCCCGTATTCGGACTTGAAACGATTATGGATGAGCGGTCAGGCAGAATTGCAATATGCGATTCGGGAGAAATTCCCTGATCAACGATTCCGAACTGGGAAGTGGCCACTCCGGTTATTCCTGAATTGTAATCCGGGATGTAGTAGTTAAAATTAAGTGTTCCCGGAGAATTTGTGGTCCTAAGGTCAGTGGCATCATCAACGGCTACAACGCTTACCAAACCGTAATACCCGCTCGGAAACGACGTTGCAGGTCTTGCGCTGCTTGCGCCCAAACTCTGATAGGGGTTGTCCCTGTTTTGGGGGACGTTTGGGTTTTGAGTCTGAAGATTTTGAGTATTGGATAATCTGAAATTGTTTAACTGTTCATTTGTAGTACCTGAAAGAACATAGGCAGCCTTGGGTGTTGCAGTTCTTACTCCAAGTGCACCTTTAAGTTCCATTTCCCCGATTCTTCTGTCATTTTTTTCACAGCCGCTTAAAAGACCAAAGATCAAAGCGATTGCCAGAAGTGGATAAGTTCTTGTAAGCACTCTATAAATTATCGTTTTCATCTATTTCCTCCAGCCTATTGAAAATTTTTAGGCTATTTTCCTAAATGTTCAATCAACTTATTATTCAACAACCGTGCCAGATTTCATCAAACTTTAACTAATCTAAGTGTTTGTTATTAAAGTGATCTTCATATGCTGATATCTTTGTGGGGACTTTATTATGTGACTTGCATGCCCCACGTATTGATAAATATGTAAATAGTAAATACTTCTTATAAAGCAATTAACGCGTTATGTCAACACAGTTTAACGCTGGGGGTCGCTATTTTTAATACGCCGGTTAGGCTGAAAATCGGTCGATTTAAAGCTGTTAAGAGAATAAGTTTAGATGTAAGACATGTAATTTACCGGAATTAAAACCTATATTTTTAGTAATAAAATTAACCTAAATGGTATATATTTTGCCAGATTGAAGGTTTCTTAAAGGAAAGTTATGAGTTCATCCAGGCTGAAAAATAAGAAAAGCGTTGATATCAAACTATATTCTGAGGCAAAAACATCGGTAAAAGTTTCTTTTATATTATCTACATTTTTCTTCACGGGACTTTTACCGATAGCTCCTGGCACCTGGGGAAGCCTTTTCTCTGCCATTGCGATTTTTATATTTCTACCTACCACCGGCTTAACATATCTTATAGTATGCTTCGCCATTTTTATAGCAGGTGCAATAAGTGCTGACAATGTGACAAAATTCGACGGTATTGAAGACAATCCCAGGGTAGTTATTGACGAAGTTTTGGGAATGGCTTTAGCCGTAGCATATCTTCCAAAAATTTTATCTGTCTATATATTAGCGTTTATAATTTTCAGGGTCCTGGATATTATGAAACCTCCTCCGATAGGCTATCTTGATAAAAGGGTTAAGGGAGGTATGGGAGTAATGCTCGACGATATAGCTGCAGGTTTGTTCACAAATGTAATTTTAAGCGTACTTATAATTCTTGAGATATTTTGATGAAGGCCAAATTGATATCGATCGGGAGTGAAATACTAAACGGTCAAACGCTCAACACCAATTCCGTGTTTGCCGGGAAAGAGTTAAGCAGAATCGGAATTGAACTTAGTTCATCGGAAACTGTCAGAGACGAAGAAAAATCAATTCTTCGGGCGTTTACAAATATTGAAAAGGATATTTCCCTTGTTCTTATAACAGGCGGCTTGGGGCCTACTGAAGACGACATAACAAGATTTTCTTTTGCAAAGGCTTTAGATCTTAAACTTAAAGAAAGTGCTAAAGCAAAAGCAAAAATAAATGACTTTTTTGAAAAAGCAGGCAGAAAGCCGACCCAGACAAATTATGTTCAGGCAATTATTCCTGAAGGCTGCACGTTAATTGATAATTCATGGGGAACGGCTCCAGGATTTTACATTGATATAGATTCAATAATATATGCCTGTTTTCCTGGGGTTCCAAAAGAATTTGAGCAGATGTTTTTGCATTTTGCCGACAGCGTGCTGAAGGCAAGAACCCACGAGACAGATAAAAAAGAGCGCAAATACTTTAAAATGTACGGTATTCCTGAGTCAAAAGTGGCGGATATAGTCCGAGATATTGAAAGGCCGCCGGGTATTGAACTTGGATTTTATCCCAGATTTCCAGAGGTTCATCTCGAATTTTCATATTCATCTGGCTTATCAAACGATGCAGAAACTCTTAAATATCTTGAAAATACATTTGAGGCTTTAAAAGATTTTATTTTTTCCGTTGATGAAGACTCAATTGCTCAAAAATTGATTGACGCTTTGATTAAAAATCAATTAACCTTAAGCATTGCGGAATCCTGCACGGGCGGTCTAATCTCACAAACCGTTGTTGATGTTCCGGGTTCATCAAAGTGTTTTAACTTAGGTCTGGTTTCATACAGCAATTCGGCTAAGGTTGAACTTTTAGGGGTTTCACTTGCTACCGTTGAAAAATTCGGCTCGGTTTCAGGGGATTGCGCTATAGAAATGGCAGCCGGAGTAAGGGCAAAAGGTAAAACCGACATAGGTATTTCAACTACCGGAATAGCGGGTCCTACTGGAGGTACTGCTGAAAAGCCCGTCGGAACAACTTTTATCGGTTTTTCAACTTCTAAAGAAACATTTGCAAAGCAATTCACTTTTAAAAGGGATAGAAACGAAAACAGAAAATTGACGATGTATCATGCAATTACAGGACTTATAAAACTTATAAATACGGGTAAAATAAGGTAACATTCGGATTTTAAGGAGGCTTTATGATGGAATTAAACAGGGAAAAAGCAGTTAATCTTGCCGTAAGCTCGATTGAAAAACAGTTCGGCAAAGGTTCAATTATGAAACTCGGATCTGAGGCGTCCACCGTTAAGGATGTTTCGGTTATACCGTCAGGTTCGCTAAGCCTTGATATAGCGCTTGGAGTAGGCGGAATACCAAGAGGCAGAGTGATAGAGATTTTTGGTCCGGAGGCTTCCGGTAAAACAACGCTTTCGCTTCATATACTTTCAGAAGCCCAAAAAAGGGGAGGTATATGCGCTTTTATCGATGCCGAACATGCTATTGATGTTCAATATGCAAAAAAACTCGGAGTGGACGCGGAAGAACTGCTAATTTCTCAACCCGATACCGGTGAACAGGCGCTTGAAATTGCAGACATGTTGGTCAGAAGCGGGGCCATTTACGTAATAGTCATAGACTCCGTTGCAGCGCT
>CAYYBZ010000093.1:0-1611 GCA_964470285.1 uncultured Oligoflexia bacterium | reverse complement strand
GACTCGCATATGGGTCTTCAGGCAAGACTAATGTCACAGGCTTTAAGAAAACTTACAGCTACAATTAACCGCTCTAAAACTACCGTTATTTTCATAAATCAGATTCGAATGAAAATCGGGGTTATGTTTGGAAACCCGGAAACCACGACAGGCGGGAATGCTCTTAAATTTTATTCTACAATCAGACTCGACATCAGAAGAATAGGAGCCATAAAAGACGGTCAGGATATAGTAGGTAACAGAACTTCGGTTAAAGTTGTCAAAAATAAGGTAGCGCCTCCTTTTAAAAAGGCGGAGTTCGATATAATTTACGGACACGGAGTTTCGCGTGAAGGCGAAGTTCTCGATTTGGCTGTCGAAAAAAATATCGTAGAAAAATCAGGTTCCTGGTACAGCTATGCAGACGAAAGAATAGGACAGGGTAGGGATTCCGCAAAAACGTTTTTAAAAGAAAATCCGAAAATTTTAAAGGATGTCGAATCGAAACTTTATAAACTTTATAATCTTAAAGAACCGGATAAAGCGCAGGATAAAAATAAAGATACAAAATCAAATCCGCAGCCCAAACCGGAAACGAAGGGAAGGAAATAGTTTATGGAGCTCAATGATATTCTTAAAATTGCTCTTAAGGGAAACGCTTCCGATATTCATCTTAAAGCCGGTCTTCCGCCAATGTTCAGAATTGACGGTGCTCTGGTTCCCTTAAAAGATGCAGCAAGAGTATCTCCCGAAGATGTCACAAGGATTGCAACCGGCATAATGAACAACATTCAAAAAGAAAAGTTTAAGGAATACAATGAAATTGACCTGGCTTACGGTGTGCCGGGACTCGGCCGTTTCAGGGTTAATGTCTTTCAGCAAAGAGGAACAATCGGAGCAGTTTTCAGGGTTATTCCCTTTAAAGTTCAGAATTTCGACGAGCTTAAACTTCCCAAGGTTCTGGAAAAAATTGCAATGGAAAGGCGCGGTCTGGTGCTTGTCACCGGAACAACCGGAAGCGGTAAATCAACAACTCTTGCCGCAATGATTGATTATATAAATTCAAGAAGAACCTGTCATGTTGTTACTATCGAAGATCCCATTGAATTTTTAATAAGAGATAAGAGATGCATCATTAATCAAAGAGAAGTGGGAGTAGATACGATATCATTTGCCCATGCCCTTAGAAGTGCATTGAGACAGGACCCCGATGTAATCCTTGTCGGAGAAATGCGTGACCTTGAAACTATTGAAACCGCTTTGACGGCGGCTGAAACCGGCCATCTTGTCATGAGCACCCTGCATACAATAGATGCCGGTGAAACAATCACGAGAATTGTTTCCGCTTTTCCTCCCTATCAACAAAAGCAGGTCAGATTACAGCTCTCAACGGTAGTTAAATCGATCATCTCCCAAAGACTTGTTCCAAGGGCCGACGGAAAAGGAAGAGTTCCCGCAATGGAAATAATGGTATCGACATCAAGAATAAGGGAACTGATCTCAGATAAGGAAAGAACCAAAGAAATTCAAACGGCAATTCAGCAGGGCTATACAACTTGCGGTATGCAAACATTTGACCAATCTTTGATGTTCCTGTTAAAGAACAATTTTATAACTTATGAAGAAGCTTTG
>CAYYBZ010000092.1:0-7276 GCA_964470285.1 uncultured Oligoflexia bacterium | reverse complement strand
CGCGGATATTGTTATGGTTAAGCCCGCTCTTTCCTATCTTGATATCATTTCAAGGGTAAGAGAAATTACAAACTGCCCTCTGGCCGCCTACAATGTGAGCGGTGAATACTCCATGATTAAAGCTGCGGCCGGCCGGGGATGGATTGATGAAAAAAAAATTGTCATGGAAATGATGACTTCTATCCGCAGAGCAGGTGCAGACATTATCATTACATATTTTGCCAAAGATGTTGCCGGCTATCTTGAGGAGGAGAATTGAAAAGTCTCCATGAGTTTAAGCCTCATCTGATAGCATGGGAAGTAACCAGGACATGTAATCTTAACTGTCTTCATTGCAGGGCAGGTGCGACTAAAGAAAAATTTGAAGGTGAGCTTACCTTGGGTGAAATTAAAAAAACCCTTAAAAGCATCGCTGCAGTAGCAAAACCAATAATTATTCTGACGGGCGGAGAGCCCATGTTAAGAACGGATCTCTATGAGATAGCCGGGGAAGTCAGGGCTCACGGAATGAAACCTGTTTTAGCGCCCTGCGGAACGTTAATTGATGATGAATCGGTTAGAAAAATGAAGGATTCAGGAATTGAAAGGGTAAGCATAAGCATTGACGGGAAAGATGAAAAATCACATGACGAATTCAGGGGAATGCCGGGAGCTTTTAAAAATACAATAAGGGGGATAGAGGCTCTGAAAAGAGGGGGTATGCCCTTTCAGATAAATACAACTTTGACAAAAAGAAACATAAACGATCTTTCACAGATATTCGATTTTGTAATTAAAACCGGGGCAGTTGCGTTTCATCCCTTTATGCTGGTCCCGACAGGTAGAGGCAGGGACTTAAAGCAGGATTCTGTTTCACCGCAAGAGTATGAAAAAGTTCTCAACTGGGTTTACGATAGAATGCAGGATTCCCCCATAGATTTTCATATAACTTGTGCCCCTCACTTCAACCGCGTATACCGTGAGCGGGAGAAGGAAAAGGGAAAAACAGTCACCCCAAAAACACACGGAAGGATAGCAGTAAGCAAAGGATGTATGGGAGGCAAAACTTTTGCCTTCATTTCTTACGAGGGTAAAATTCAAATATGCGGTTTTCTGGATGCTGAATGCGGTGACTTAAGAAAAGCAAACTATGATTTTGTGAAGATATGGGAAACATCGGAAGTCTTTTTGAAATTACGTGATGTAAATAAGCTTAAGGATAGATGCGGAGTATGCGAATACAGGGCATTTTGCGCTGGATGCCGGGCGAGAGCCTATGCTATACATGACGATATACTGGGACAGGAACCGTTTTGCACATACAAACCAAAGAGGAAAGGTAATGGCGACCAATAAAGAACTTTTTGAACAGGCACAAAAATATATGCCCGGTGGAGTTAACTCACCGGTTAGAGCTTTTAAGGCCGTGGGAGGGACCCCCAAATTTATAAAAAGGGCGAAAGGACCTTACATATATGATGAAGAGGGTAAGGAATACATAGATTACTGCTGCTCATGGGGGCCCATGATTTTAGGTCATGCCCATGATGAAGTTTTAAAAGTGCTAAATTCGGTAATGAAAGACGGAACCAGCTTCGGAGCCCCCAACAAGTGGGAGATTGAACTTGCTAAACTTATCTGTGAAAGCGTTCCTTCAATAGAAAAGGTAAGAATGGTCAATTCGGGTACCGAAGCCGTTATGAGTGCCGTCAGATTGGCCAGGGCTTTTACAAAAAGAGACAGTGTTTTAAAGTTCACAGGGAATTATCACGGTCATCTCGACGCTTTCTTGGTTCAGGCAGGCTCGGGCTTGGCAACGCTTGGAGCTCCTTCAAGTCCGGGCGTATCTCAGGACATGGTTAAGAAAACACTGCTCTGCGAGTATAACGATATTGAAGGAGTTAAGAAAATATTTGAACAAAAGGGAAACGAGATAGCAGCGGTAATAGTGGAGCCGATTGCTGCAAATATGGCCATGATTAAACCGGCCGAAGGTTTTCTTGAAACACTCGGGGACATTTCCAAAAAATACGGTACGTTGCTGATTTATGACGAAGTCATTACCGGATTTAGGGTTTCTCCGGGCGGATATCAGGGGGCTTTTCCCGATGTAAAACCCGATATTACGGTTTTAGGCAAAATTATAGGTGGGGGTTTACCTGTAGGAGCTTACGGAGGAAGAACGGATATAATGTCTATGGTTTCTCCCTCCGGAGATGTGTATCAAGCCGGAACACTCTCGGGAAACCCTCTGGCAATGGCCGCAGGGGCGACAACTCTTAAAAAGCTCATTAGTGAAAATCCATACGATGACCTAAGGAAAAAGACGCAACGTCTGGTTTCACAATTTTATTCCAAAGAAGATAATTATGCGCTTTCCGCTCACTTCATCTCTTCGATGTTTTGCCTTTTTTTTAATGATGAGATTCCGACTAACTGGAATAAGATGAAGGCGTGTGACGGCGATAAGTACGCCTTATTTTTTAACAAACTTTTGGAAAAGGGAATTTACTTTCCGCCGTCGCAATTCGAAACATGCTTCGTTTCTACGGCACACACGGACAAAGAGATAAATTACACTGTTAAGGCGGTTAAGGAATCGCTTAAGGAGGTTTTTAAATAGTGCAGGAATTTATCAACAAAACTCTGACGCTTCTTCAAAAGGGTATACCTCTTATTAAAAGGCCATTTGCAAAGCTGGCCGATGAGCTTAGAAGCACTGAAGAAGATCTGATCCTGGTTATTAAAAAACTCAAGGATGACGAAATAATCCGGGAAATTGCACCTGTTTTTGAAAGCAGTGCTTTGGGATATGAATCGACCCTGGTCGCATGTGAAATTGATGAATCAAGAATTGATAAGATTGTAATGTTTATCAATGAACACCCTGGAGTTAGCCACAATTATAAAAGAGAAAGCAGTTTCAATCTTTGGTTTACGCTTACATTACCAAAAGATGTTTCCTTCGAGGACACTGTTTCTGTTTTTGCAAAACAGGACGGTGTTAAAAGAATTTTAGATTTGCCAAAGGAAAGAATGTACAAGATAAGAGTAGCTTTTAAGCTGGATAAGACAAAAGATGAAACTGAAATCAAGAATGAAAAACGGGAAATAATAAAATCCGATTTATCAGAAGAAATAATAAGGGATATCGTTATAGTACTTCAAAATGGACTGCCTCTGAGATCAGATCCTTTTAATGACCTGGCAAAAAGGCTCAACATTTCGGAAGATGAATTTTTAAAACGGGTAAATAATCTTTATGATTGCGGGACTATCAGAAGATTTCCTGCCATGCTCAGACATAAAAAAATCGGCATAAATGCAAATGCTCTTTTGGTCTGGAAAGTTTCTGATGATAAAACCGATAAACTGGGAAACGAATTTGCAAAAAAGGATTTTGTTACTCACTGCTACAAGCGTAAGACATATAGTGACTGGATGTACAATCTTTATACAATGATACATGCCGAAAACGATGAAAAGTTGATGAATAATATGAAGCAGCTAAAGGAAACAGCCTCAGGCACACAGAGCCTGGTCTTAAAAAGTTTGAAAGAATATAAAAAGGAACGCGTTAAATACTTCAGTCCCGAACTTGAAAAATGGAATTCTAAGCATTTAGGTAAATAAAAATTATGATAGGAATATCAAAATTATACTGTAAAGCGGTAGAAGAATCAGATGTGCTTCGCTACGGCAGGCATTCAGGCAAATTGCCCTCACATCTGCTTCAGTTTTCAAAAGACAAAAAACCCGTAGTTGTATGGAATGTTACAAAAAGCTGTAATTTAAAGTGCATTCACTGCTATTCCAAATCGGAATGCAAGGCTTATCCAAATGAACTTACAACTGAAGAGGGAATAAAACTTATAAAGGATCTCGCGTCATTCAAGGCTCCGGTGATGCTTTTTTCGGGCGGCGAACCGCTTATGAGAAAAGATATTTTTAAGCTTATTGAAGCCGCAAGGAATGAGGGAATGAGGGCGGTGCTTTCCACAAACGGAACATTGATAGATAAAGATATTGCCAAAAAGCTAAAGACATTCGGTCTTTCTTATGTCGGTGTAAGTCTGGACGGGATGGAAAACACAAACGACGAATTTAGAAAGCATAAGGGAGCTTTTAAAAAAGCGATTGAAGGAATAAGAAACTGTCAAAATGAAGAGATAAAAGTAGGACTCAGATTCACCATTAACCGTCATAATTACAGGGATATTCCGGCAATTATGGATTTTATCGACGAAGAAAATATTCCAAGAATCTGTTTTTACCATCTTGTTTATTCCGGGAGGGGATCACAGCTTATAGAAGAGGATTTGACAAGAGAAGAGTCCAGGAAAACCGTAGATTTTCTCATGAACAGAACAAGGCAGCTTTTTGATAAGGGAAAACCCAAAGAGGTTTTAACCGTCGATAATCACTGTGACGGTGTTTATCTTTATCTGAGACTTAAGAAGGAAGACGAGAAAAGAGCAAAAGAGGTTTATTCACTTTTGAAGATGAACGGAGGGAATTCTTCAGGAAACGGAATCGGATGTGTCAACTTTACCGGAGAAGTATATGCCGATCAGTTCTTAAGACATATAACCTTCGGAAATGTAAGGGAAAGAAAATTCTCTGAAATTTGGCAGGATACTGATATAGAACTATTACAGAAATTCAAGTATAAATATCCACATCTGAAAGGCAGATGCGGTAAATGCCGGTACAAGGAAATTTGCGGGGGTAATTTCAGGGCCAGAGCCGAAGCGGTTACAGGTGATATATGGGAAGCTGACCCGGCCTGCTATCTGACGGACAAGGAGATAGGGATTGTTTAGAAATGGGAGATACTTTTTTTTCGCAAAACCCGCCAGGCTCAAAAAAGTATCTCCCATTTCTAAACAATGACTAAATTTAATTGCCATAAGCAAACCGGGGGGAGGCTAAAGGGGAGCTTTTTTTTCGCAAAACCCGCCAGGCTAAACTAACTTGACATAAGGTAGGTGAGATGTGTAACCTTGCCTATACTTTTCAGAAAGGAAAATATGACAGATGAAAATAACCTATCTTTAGAGATGCTTTCCACAGCACTTGGGATGGAAGAAAAGGGCAGAACTTTTTATGAAAAGGCCATGAATTCATGCCATGATGAACACGGCAAAGAAATCTTTGAATTCTTAAGAAATGAAGAAATAGTTCATGTAGGCAGAATAAAAAAGATTTATGCCTCTCTCAAAGAAGGTAAGGGCTGGAGTGAAAGCTGGAAAGAAGTAAAGGCTCGTCCGAGGGATTTGGAGAGCTTTTTCAGGGAGTTAAAAGAAAAGGTTCATGATCATGTTAAGGCGGACTCTTCCGACATTGAAGCCCTCGATTTTGGTCTGGATTTTGAGCATAAAGCCGTAGAGTTTTATGAAAATGAATATCACAGAGCAACAGAGCAGCTTGAAAAGGACTTTATAGAGATGATGATACTCGAAGAGAAAAAACATGTTGAGATACTCGAGGATATGAAACTCTATATGACCGATCCCGAAGGGTGGAACTCGCAGTTTAATCCGCTTAATTATGCCGGCGGTTAAAAACCGGGGTTTTTGCGGCGGATCTTAACAACAAATCAACCCCTTCCCTTACATTGCGGGAATATTTAGAAACTAAACAATCCCATGAAATCAGTTTTAAAATGAACTCGATTAAATTCAAAGATATTTCTTACCTGCCTTCTAAAATAATCTGCGTAGGGAAGAACTATGCTGACCATTCAAAGGAGATGGGAGATAAATCAATTCCAAAAGAACCTGTCATATTTTTAAAGCCTAATTCTGCATTGGTTCAGTCACCTGCAAAAGTTGATATCCCATCATCCCTTGGCCTGCTGCATCACGAAGTTGAGCTTTGCTTTTTAATAGGAAAAGTGGGCAAGGATGTTTCTATAAGCGAGGCAAAAAATCATATCTGTGCTTTTAGCGTGGGAATAGATTTTACATTGAGGGAAAAGCAAAAATCCTTAAAAGAGAAAGGCCATCCGTGGGAACTTGCTAAAGGATTCGATGACTCGGCCGTTATCGGCGAATTCTCGGATTTAAATGAAATAAGCGATCTTCAAATATCATTAAAGATTAACAATGACCTTAAGCAAAATTCCAATACCAACAAAATGATTTTCACTCCGTATAAGATATTAAGTTTTATTTCAGAATATATGACTTTAAAATCGGGTGATATCGTAATGTGCGGTACTCCTGAAGGCGTAGGACCCGTTTCAAACGCCGATGAGATTGAGGCAGAAATCAGCGGGATACCCGTATTGAAATTTAAAGTGATACGCGATTAGTGGCGTGTTTCATTGCCGGGAGCTTTGGCAACGAAGCAATATGGAAGAAGAATGAAGAGGTGAAAGATGCACGAACATATTAAAGATTTTAAAAAGAACAGGGAAGAGTTAAATGAACTGGTTATCAAATACGCTCCCAAAAGTATGAAGCGGTTTTATAATATCGATGCCGAAACCTATAAAGACGGAGCATTGCCTGCCGGAACCAAAGAGCTTCTGGGTCTTGTTTCTTCTCTTGTCCTAAGATGCGACGACTGCGTAAAGTATCATTTAATTAAATGCCGGGAGTTGAACGTTAAAACCGAAGAATTGTCAGAGGCCTTAAATGTCGGCCTGGTTGTCGGAGGTTCAATAACAATTCCACATATCAGAAGAGCCTTTAGGTCTTGGGAAGAACTTCTTAATAAGTGATAAACCCAAACGATTACTGGGAAATTAAGTTTTTCCGGCAAAGGACACTTGGCATAGATAAAACCTTGTGCGATAATACCGTGTTGATAATTAGGAGTCCTTACTAAATGATTGAGATATTTAAAGGAATAATCGTAGAATCGTGGAAGCTGCTCTATGAGATGAGCCCGTATCTTTTATTGGGGTTTATCTTTGCGGGAGTTCTGCATGTTTTTGTTTCAATAGAAACAATCGGTAAACATCTCGGGAAGAAGGGATTCTGGTCCGTTATTAAATCGGTAATTTTTGGAATACCTCTTCCTCTGTGTTCCTGCGGTGTTATTCCTGCCGCTGTCTTACTAAGAAGAAGCGGAGCATCGCGCGGATCCGTTATCAGTTTTCTTATAGCAACTCCCATTACCGGAGTTGACTCAATATTTGCTACTTATTCCTTGTTTGGACTCGTGTTTCCTGTTTACAGGGTAATTGCATCTTCAGTAACGGCCGTCATAGCCGGTTTGGTTCCAAACCTTCTTCCTTACGGTGATAAGGACGGCCATCTTACAAAAGAGGAGAGCACTGACGGTAACT
>CAYYBZ010000091.1:0-7366 GCA_964470285.1 uncultured Oligoflexia bacterium | reverse complement strand
ATCGGGTGGTAACAATCAGGCGAAATCGACTGGATCTATTGAGCGAAATTTAGCACCAAGTTCCTTTTAGAACTTTCAAATACTTTTCCTTACCAAATCTGCCAGCGACAATTCTTGGGGGAAACGTTGACCCTTAATTGTTAATCCTTAAGCATTAACCCTTAAGTTTTGAACAGGGGAGGCTCCAAGCACGCTCTGCTGCTTGGAGGGGGCGTGTACTATTAATAGCCCCTACAGATGAGCTTAAGTGCGGCTAGCGCTTAAGGACGTTTCCATCTAACACACAGTATGCATGAAGTGCTATATGAAAAATCCAGCTTACAACTTTGCTGAGCGCATGTGTGGAGATTTTATTAATACATTTACAGAAAAGGAGAGTGTTCCCGAATGGGATGGCTCAACGTGTTTGAGCGAAAGCGAGTTGTTGAGCCAAACGAGCTTTTTCTCAGGGGATTTAGATCAAAATAGGAACACGCAAGCGAAACAAAGTTGTAATCTGGATTTTTTCCTATTGATCAACAGAAGACTACAGATAAAAGTCTAACAGGAGAGTGAATGACTGATAATCGTCAGTAGATCCGGTTATTGTTGCACCGCTTAAGTCATTGACTATGTCACGGTCAACTATAAAGTGATACTTATATCCCATACCGAGCGCCATCTTTTCGGTAATTAAAAACTTAAGCCCGGCCATGGGATTTGCTGCAAATGAAATTATAGATTTGGAAAGGGCGCCGCCGAAAAAATGATAAGAAAATCCGGGGCCGACTCCAAAATAGAGAGTAGTGTTTTCGATTATCAGATTATAGATAATGCCAAAATCAAAGGAGATCAGTTTTAAGGGTTCTGTGACTATAGTTTCACTTAAAACGTCGTTGTGAAAAGAGAAAAGAACTGCCGGTTTTAAAGTCCAATTGTCGGTAAGAAAATATTCAACATGCGCTCCTACAGCAGGTCCCGGTTCGAATTCATCTCCGACGGGCGATTTTAATAAGATTGCTCCGAAATCTGCTCCCAATACAAGATTAGGTGTTTCCTTAAGCCTTATGAAATCGCTGCAATGGAGTTTTCCTGCAGGTATAAGAGTCAGCGAAAAGAACAAAGCGATACTTAGAATATAAAATTTTCTGTTTTTCATGGTTTAAATTATAACACAAAGTCAATTTTTAGCATCAAAGATTGAAAATCTGCGCTGCCTGCGGAACCGGCCGCCTGATCAAATACAAGATGGTATTTGTACGTTAAACCCATAAGAAAATGTTCATGAACAAGCAAATCAATTCCGGTTCCAAAATCAATTGCAAAACTGAAGGCTGAATCATCTATCGGATTACCGAACTGTTGAAAAACAAAACCCGGGGAGATGCTGGCAAAAATACCAATAGGGTCCCACATGAGTCTTCCCTTAGGACCGATATCTATCCAGAGATTATTCATTCCGCTTACACCTGCAGGGCCTCCGTGATGTGAGTATCCTAAAGAGAAGTTAAGTGCAAAAAGATCATCAATGTAATACTCGGCATGGGCGCCTACGCCGATTCCTGTTTTGTAGCCGTTATGATTGTCTGCGTGGAGGAACACCGAACCTACATCAACACCGATCTGCCACGTAGAATCAAGTAAAACAGGTTCATTGGGGTCATATTCCGAACCCTCAGGACCGTCTGTTCTCTGTGCCAGGGCAGGTGATAATCCAACAAGGAAAACCGCAAGAAAAATTACAAAAAGAAGTTTTGCTCTATTCATTTTAGTCCTCCATTTAATGTAAAATTATCGATCAAAATATCATATATTTGTATTCAAGCCAAGATAGCTTGCCTATAATATATTCTTTCAAAAAACATCTCAAAATAAAGATAAATTAAATGTTTAATATAGATTTAAAAACATTTAGTTATAACATAAATAATAGAAATAACTTCAATATTAGGTTGGGGCGAGTTTTAACTAACAATTTTAAACAATTCGCTTTATAAATATGAATCTTTATGATATGAGTTAATCAAGTAGGGGGCATTTCATAAGAGACGCATTTCTTCACTAAGATTTTTCGGATTTACCTTTGCGTTTCGGGTATACACGTTAATTCTTACATTGGTACAAGGAGGGGACCGATGGCCAGTAAGAAATCTTATCCAATCTATCTTTCTATCCTGATTCTCTCAATTTTCTTATCTTCGCAGCTGTACGCATCAGTGAAAATTTCACAAAATCTAACTGAGAAATTCGCAGATTCAAAAGAAGAAGTTTTAACGGTAATCGTAGTGCTCAGAACTGTAAAATACAAATCCGATGTGCTCAATTTACCGAATCATTTCTCAAACAGAATGCTCAAAATGCATGAGATGATGGAGTATCACACCGCAGAGAACACAGAGCTTATGCAGTTTATGATAAGCGGAACCAGCAGGGAAAGGGTTGAAGAGATTACTCCGTTATGGTCATCAAATTCAATAATAATAAAGGCTTCAGAATCATATATTCATAAGGTAATAGTCCATAACAGAAACGTACAGAGTGTTCATCTATCGAGAGTATTTCACCTTCAGGATGTGCTAAGGAATTATGAAGCATACTGGGATATTGAAGAGGGTTCAGGTGAGCAGAGAGCCTATACCTATGGACTTGAGAAGATAGGAATTCCTAAAATCGAGCAGGCGGTTCCCGGACTGACAGGAAAGGGAATTCTTGTAGGAATAATAGATACAGGCATTGATCCGAATCATCCCGATTTATCGGGTAAAATTTATGCATGGAAAGACTTTACCGCCAGCGCTAAACCGTTTCCTTACGATGATAATGATCACGGAACACATACCGCGGGAACAATCGCAGGTGGAGCGGCTTCAGGTACAAGAATAGGGGTTGCTCCGGAAGTTACCCTGGCGGTGGCCAAGGTTTTCGATACAAGCGGATACTCATCCGAGGCTATTATACTAAAGGCTATGGAATGGATGACAGATCCCGATGGAAACCCCAATACCGATGATGCTCCGTTACTTGTGAGCAATTCATGGGGAGGAAAAACAGGAACTCCCGCCGAGGAAAAGCCTTTCCGTGAAGCTGTTCAAAAATGGGTTTCTTTAGGAATTTTTCCCGTTTTTGCCGCGGGAAATGCCGGGCCCAATTCTCAAACGGTGAGTACTCCAGGTGCTTATCCTCAATCATTTGCAATAGGAGCTACGGATGAAAGCGACGTTGTCGCCTCATTTTCAAGCAGGGGGCCTATTACAATCGGAACAGAAACCTATGCAAAACCGGATGTTTCGGCTCCAGGAGTGAGAGTTTACTCTAGTATTTCAGGCGGAGGTTATGCCAAGTTCTCAGGTACATCAATGGCAACTCCTCATGCAGCAGGTGTTGTAGCTCTTCTTTATCAGGCAAAACCGGAGCTTACTGTCGATGAAATAGAAAACTTACTTGTGTATACCGCTACCGACGTTGATGTAAAAGATTATGATTACAATACCGGATGGGGAAGAATAAATGCGGCAAAGGCTGTTTCGCAGCTGGTGGATACGCAGCTTGAATTACCGTTTCCTTAATAATTATTTGTCATCACGAGAAGGCTTTACTATGTGCCTACGCAGTACATGGTAAAGCCGACGTGGTGATCTCCTGAAAGTAGTCATCAAAGAGATTTCAGTGAGTACTTTTTCATTCGCCGGAAACCCACGAGGCTCAGAAAAAGTACTCACTGAAATCTCTTTGAAAAGTGCTTAAGCGATACGCATCGCTTAAGATCATCTATAAAATCAAATCCATTCTGTGACTTCACCTATATCTTTTCTTGGTGGAGGTACCGGTTTTTCGGCAGGGTATCCCACAGGAATTATGGCAACTGGCCTTAGATTTTCATGAAGATCTAGGGCCTTTGCTGCTTTTTCTTCATCGAAAGCACCTACCCAGCATGTTGCCAATCCCAAAGAATGGGCGGTTAAAAGGATGTTCTGAACGGCGGCGGCAGTATCCTGAATACAGTAGAGATCTAAACCGCGTTCCCGGTATTTGGACCTTGCGGTAGCTTTATCAATGCAAATCGATATGGCGGCTGGGGCCTCAAGTATAAATTCCTGATTATAGGCGGCCTCGCACAGTTCTTTTTTTAAATCTCCGTCCCTGACAACAAAGAACTTCCAAGGCTGCATATTACCTCCGGAAGGGGACCATATAGCAGCCTCAAGGAGCATTTTTATCTGGTCATCAGTAACATTTTTATCTTTCTTAAAAGATCTGACACTGCGCCTGGTTTTAATAAGATCAAGTATTTGCATTATAAAATTCTCCTAATAAGGTTCTAACTGTGATAGGGCAATATACTATGACATGCAAAGAATTTGTAGGAGAAATTAGGGGACGGAGGTTGAATACATAAGGGGTAAATTCCTAACTTTACATAATATATCTTATCGGACATTGATTGTGTAAGTTCTCTGAATTTCTTATTTATTATTTCGGGTAATCTTGAGTCTGTTCATGCCTTCTTTGAGATTTATATCCTTGTCATTGATCTTATAGGCCTTCTTATAATATTTTTTAGCTTTTTTAAAATCTCCTTCCCTTTCAAAAATTAATCCAAGATTGAACAGTGATTCAAAGTTTTTTGAATCCCTTTTTAGCACTTCGCTGTAAATTTCAACTGCAATTTGTCTTTGTCCCTTCATTAAATAAAGACCTGCAATGTTTACCTTGGCCTTTAAATCTTCAGGCATAACTTTGGATGCTTTTTCAAACGAGTTCAAGGCACTATCAAATAATTTAAGTTTTAATTCAATTTTACCTTTCAAGTAGTTGATATTATATTTATTTTTACGTTTAATCAGATTTTCATTTAAATTTGCTTCAAAATAGTCAGGATTAATCTTCTTTATTGATTCATATGCCTTTTTGTATTTTTGAGATCGATAATAAATGCTTGAAATACTCATTACAGTAGAAGTTGTTTGGCCCCATAACTCATTGTATTTGTTATAGTATTTTATTGCCTCTTCAGGATGAAAAAATTCCTCATCTTCATACAGACGTGCAATATTTAGTAATGTTAACGGGTAGTTAGGTAGTATTTTCTCTGCACCGTAAAAGCATGCGCGCGCCCTTTTGAATATTTTATGGTTTTTATAAGCTAGCCCTAAGTCATTGTAAGCCGGATAATATCCCGGCTCCAATCGAATAGCCTTGTGAAAAGTCCCTACCGCCTGCTTGTAAAGACCCCTTTGAGATTGAATATTGGCAAGCCCTACCAGGGCCCTTGGATTTTTACTGTTGGATTTCTTGACTGCATCGGCCCACAATTTCATTGGATCGCGCCAGATTTTGTTTCTGCCATGAGAAATTAGTGAAAATACGCAAATCATTAAAACAAGAATAAGCGAAATTCCTAAAGGAAATTTATGCCCGGTTTGAGATTGTGCTCTGTATTGAAAAAAGGAATATACGAAAAAGCATATCAGCAATATAAGTCCAGTCATCGCTATATATGCTCTCGACTCATCCATATAAACGACTAAAGGAACTATTGAAGATGTTGGAAGTAAACACATAAAGAAGAAAAACAGTGCAAAACCAATAACTTTCAGCCTTTTTGCTATAAATAACTTGAAAAATGCAAGACTGAAAAGTATCGCAAGTATTAAAGGGGATATTACTTTTTCAAGATCATTGCCGCTTTGCGGTATGTGATGATCGATGTTGAGATTGGTAGGAAGGAAAAAAAGATTAATATATCTGACTACGGCAATAACCTGATATTTGAGATATAAAAATTTACCCGGGACCTTTATACCGTAACTTGCATTGTAACCGATATTTTCGATTATAAAGAGCCTGAATACAAAATATATAATACCTATTAGAAACAGTGTCGAATAAAGGTATAAGTTTTCCTTTATATGATTTTTAAAGCCGCCCTTTTCTTTTTGATTTGAATATCCAAGCATCAAAAGAATCGCAGGCAGTACTATCATCTCTTCTTTGCAAAGAAGCCCCAGGATATAGGTAAGAAGAATTAAGGGTGAATAAATTCTTGTCAAACTTGATTTTTCATGACTTTTGTATTTTGTTTTAAGTATGAATAAAATTATGGCAGTAAAGAAGAAAAGACCGGTTAAAAGAGTCGATCTTTTCCAGATAAGATTTATGGCATAAGTATTGAGTGGATGTACACAGAAGATGATACTTCCCATAATGGCACAGAAATTTGCAGCTTTTTTATCTATATTTCTAAAGCTGATTGTCAATAGCATGTAGATTAGAATAAATATGAGTAAAACATTAATACAATGAATAAGTAGGTTTATCGTTCTATAGCTCTTTGGTGAATGTCCAAAAAGGCTGTTGTTAATTCTGAATGAGAGTATGGTCAGGGGCCTGTACCCCTTTAAAAGTCGGTTTGAATCATGAAAGTACTGCGAAAAAAAGTTTGTGGGGTTCTCTCCCGTAACAAATCCGTTATTTTTAATCATCGGAACATCGTCATATATAAAAGGCGCTTTCATACTATGTTTGTAAATGACAAACAACAGCAGAATTGATAACAGTAGTGTTATTAAAAACGATTTCTTTGTATTTGTTAGAAAGCTGTCCATTAATTTAATCAGATTGCGGTAATTTTTATCAACAGGCTGTTAATAAAACCTTCAACATATTCAACTTATTGTATTTACAAAACAATATAACAGTAATCCACATCGATATCCACAGATTTCCCTGATGTTTGAATCAAGAATATAATTTCTTTTGCATTGTGTTTATGTTTAACAATATGCAGTTAATAAATTTTGATATATTATATGTAGTTCAAAAAAACAAAGAGATGAGGTATTAAAAATTGAGTGACTATGTCGGAAACAGACTTACTGCCAGAATTCCATGCAGACTAAGAATTAAAATTAAGGGAAACAGGCTTAAGGAGAAGCAGTATCATACTGCTGACATATCATCGGGCGGTGTGTTTGTAATATCCAAAACTTCTCCTCAACTCAATTTAAGTGTTGATATTAAACTTTTTCTGCCCCGTTCCAAAAAACCTCTTGAGATTAAAGGAAAGATTTTAAGAATAAAATGGGTTGGAGATTTTAAAAAGATTGAAGGATTTGCCGTCGAATTTAAAAAGATGACAAGAGAAAATGAAGACAGGTACTTCGGTTTTTTAAACAAGCTTTCACAAAATGAAATCTAATCTTAACAATTATCCTCTCTTTTGTTTAAGAGCGGTAATAATAATAACGGGTTTTATTATTGCTTCATGCGGACCTAATTATAAACCTCCTGAAAGTCTAGTCGCTCCGAATCCTGACAAATGTTTCAAGATGAAAGACATTAAAAGCGATTCAGGCTTACCGCGCGTTGCTTCAGCATCCGTGGAATT
>CAYYBZ010000090.1:0-7465 GCA_964470285.1 uncultured Oligoflexia bacterium | reverse complement strand
CAACACATGATTAATTTCAATCAGCACGTTCTTATAAACGGGGGTAAACCTGAAGAGATATGGCTTAACGAGGGTCTCTCTCACCTGGCCGAAGATCTTACCGGTTATGGGCCGGGTAATATCGGAAGAATTCATTCATTTTTTATAAACACAGGAAATCACCCGCTAGTAACTAAGAACGATACTTCGGGAACCAGAGGGGCCTCTTATTTATTTCTAAGATACCTGCATGAACGTTTTGATCCTTCAGCAGGCGGAGTTTTTATAAGTAAAATCATTAAGACAAAAAATAGAGGCACAAAAAATATAGAAGTAGCAACCGATATGGATTTTACTTCTATTTATCGCGACTGGCTTTCCACTTTGGCCGTATCGGGTTCGGGAATTAATGAAAACCCCGCGTACAATTACCTTGATCCCTTCGATCCGCTCTCAGAAGATGCCCTGGGTCCTTTTCAAATAGGCATAAATATAAGAGGGGAAAACTTCGACAGATATATTCTTCACGGTCCATGGTTCGAAAAAGCCGATGATTTTGAACTTACCGTTAATCCTGCGACAAGCGTTTTCTATAAAATCAAGGCAATCAAATCGCCGTTTATAGACTTTGAGCTAAATCTAAAAGGCAATAAGGGAAGCGGAGCAATAATAATTCCCGTCACCAGATAATACAGCTAAAATCTTCTTATTGTATTAACAGGGAATGAAGCAGGCTGATTAAAGCTTGCAAGCGGCAGCTTTAATAATTCGCCCGGACTTTCTTTCAGATATATCCATAAACCTTCCTCTATAGAACCGGCACGAAACATAATATTGACTATGGATTGTGCAACCTTTTCCATATTTACCCTCAGTTCTCTTTTGTCGGCTTTACTAAGATCGTCTATGAGATGGAAAAAAGTTGATACAAAGTTACCCACTAACTCGTTAAGGTTTGACCTTACAGGAATTTCCGTTCCGTTAAGAACACCGTCTGAAAAAAAAGCGTCACTTATATCGAGCTGGGCCAAACCCAGCGCTTCATCAACCTCTACTTCAGCCCCCTGTTTAAGCCTAGCCAGAAAATCATCGGAAAGACCTGAGTTTTTGGCGAAATTCAGAAAAGATTCATCCAGCAAAACCGCCTGTACTTCGGTGTCGGTTACCTTGTCAATAAAAAGAGCCGCCGAAGCAAACTGGTTTAATCGTTTTGTCTTAAGAGCCGTGCTTCTATTAATCGCCCATGTAGTTGAGCTCAGAAGTGCTTCGAAAGCCGCAAAGTAGGCGTTGGATATTCCGTTTCCGTTACCGGAATTAGCCAGCATCATCATAATACTTAAAAATTCCGCTTCGGCATCAAGAACAAGACCGGAAAAACTTATTGTCTTTTGATTAAAAGAAACCCCGCCTCCGACCTGCCAGGTTTTTAACCAGTCGTTAACGTTGCCCGTTCTGACTACTGCATTAGCAAAAGTTTCTTCAGTTAGAATATCACCCGTTCTCTGGCCTATAAATACAGCTCCAAGTGTAGAGGGTATCATGCGTTCCTCTATAACTCTACCTACCATTCCCGGAATTGCTTCGTGCGTTGCGGATAAAGGAAGAAGTGCGCTCTGGGCCTTTTTCGCTACCGTTCTAACCAAAGTGCCGCTTCCGGCAGAATAGCCTTCAAAGGGAAAAAAGGTCGAAGAAAAAATTAAAACAATTACAAGTGCTACCCGCTTCATCTTGAAATCTCCTTAATAATGTTAATCAAAAGATGTGTATTTCTAACATTAGTAACGCAACATGTCAATAGCCAGCTGCTACTTGAATATTGTGTAACTAGTTGAAATCAATATCTAATATAATGACACGGGTATTCTAACTTAACATTGTTAAAATGTTAACAAAAATCGATACTGTAATAGATTAGAATTTCTTTTTTATAGCTAAATTCGGATTCAAGGAAAGATCATTAACTAAAGCATGATTTTTAATCCATCTCATTGGATTTTTGATAGCGCCTTCGTATTGCTCGGGAGTTATATATCCTATTTTTTTCAATGTATTCAAAGTTGAAACAACACCGTTTTTAAAGGCGATCACGTTTATTGATTCTTCGCCTTTTATAAACTCGTTATAAATTCTAAAAAGATTTCTTAAAAGTCCCTCTCCCATTTCTTTTACAAATTGTGCATAAGTCATACCGGAAACCTCTGTTCCTGTAGCTATTTCCCCATTCAACGCCGCCTGTCTGAAAAGATATGCGGCAACTTCAACCATTTGAGGAGTATCTAGCTGTGAATAACCGGTTTCACTTATGAATTTTTCAAATACATCACGGCCGGAAAGGGTAAGGGTTTCTCCTGCAAAGTTTTGAGGATCTGTTGCATTGTCAACGAGCATTATCATTGATGAATACATCTGCGCCCTTTCCCTTAGCTTATGTTTCGAATTAAACATTATCCAGTTTGCGCTTTGAATCAGCGGATAAACTATTGAAAAATAACCGTCAACCAAAAGTTCTTCCTGAACAAATTTTCTGCTCATTATTTCCGCTTCCTGATCGCGAATTATCAGTCCGTGGAGAGTTGTACCCAGGGCAGCCTGAGAATGTGTGATTAAATCTTCCATTGATACGGTTTCATCAGTAAAATGCCTTGAACTGCCTATATTTAAGGAATTCACGAATTCCGACATTCCTGTAATTTTTGTAACTACTTTACCGATATCATTTTCTTTAAGCATAAATCCGTCGGCCTTTCCGACAGCCGCGGAACTGATAACGTAATCAACAATTCTGAATTCTATTGATCTTTCTATAAAGAGACCTAAAGAGCTATCGTACAAAGCAATTCTTTCTATTACCGGCGCCGTAGTATGCTCAAGTGCCTTTACTAATAATTTATTGGCATAAAGGTTCGGCGAAAAAAGAAGGTAAAGAACGAAAATTATCAAAAAATATTTTGCTGATTTCACGAGATACCTCCAGATTATTTAAAACTTTCTTTTATTCTTATACCATGCAGAGTCAGGAATTCTGTATTTAGGGGCATTTACTTTGAGCCACACCAGCGGATGAAGAATTATTTCCTGAGCGTCAGAACTGGGAATCCATCGGTAATTCCTGGCTACTTTGGCAACGTTCTCAACTATGACACTGAATTCCTGTTCTAAACTTCTTATCTGGCCCTTTTTCATTTCATTAAAAAGTCTAAAAACGATAGCAATGTAATTACTTACCGTTCCATGCATTAAATCCCTGTATGTAGCCTGAGTTCCATTCATGGTAATATCGTTATCAATCGCCTGTGAAAGCCAGTTACCGGCTACCATCATTATTTCTCCGATTTCAACGTCTTCCGTAGCAAAACCGTTTTCGTTTACACTGCTTAATTCTTCAATTATTGAAGGTCTGATTTTGTCGGAGTAATTATGCGGATCGGTTGTTTTTTCCAGCAAAATGCTCATCGATGCTAACCATTCAAGTCTACGTGCAAGGGATTCCCGTGAATGATCGAGAACCCAAAGGGAGGTTTCCATAGGTGGATATACAAGTAAAGTATAAGCCGCAAGCAAAGCTTCCTTATTGCCCTGCTTGGAAACGTCGGTCAGTACATGTTCAAATAGAGATGAAACAGCCTCAATTTGTTCATTAAATGTGATTCTCCCGTCTTCAAGCATCAGATTATCACCGATATCCAAAATACTCTTAAAACTGTTTAGGCCTGTTATATCCGCTCCGGAATATTGTATATCTCTACCGAAAGCGCTGAATAATTCTTCATTTGCCAAAGCTGCAGTAATTAAAACCGGTTTAACTAATCCGGAGTTAATTGAAGATTCTAAAGGCAGGGCTAATTCCGAATTACCCGAAGCAACTGACCTTAAAAGAGGTTTTGTTACCAGGGAAATTCTATCGGTTAAAGACCTTTCAAAAATACCCGAATAAACGTTTTTAGAAAAAAGTAACACGCAAATAAATATTAAAATGTAGTAAATTTTTCTCATACTCCTCCTAACGCATCGCGTCTGGATAATATTAAATACACGCTTTTTTGTCAACTGTTAATTTAACGCAAATCTAACAGTCACAAACCATCAAAGAACAATTAATACAGAGGGTTATGAGTTTTCAGAATTTCATATGCTTAACTATTGAACCGCTCATGATAGAGCCGATGTTATGGCTCTGTGCACTTTCAGAAAGCCACTTAAGAGGCCTTGCTTCAATAATCGCAAACTCGTTTGCTAAAATCAGATTCGAATTATCGATAATTCCCAAAACAGCCAAAACTGCCTGAGCAAATAAACCTTCGTTTTGAGTTCTTGTAGCATCGTCCATCGAATTATAAATTCTGAAAAGGGGTTCAACAAGAGCGTCAACCATCTGTTTAACGTGATCGGCATACTTAATCTTGGTATTAAGAATAAATGCATCTTCTTCTATTCTTTCGCCTATCTCTCCCTGAGCGTAGGCAACAAGTCCTCTTACGTCTTCACCGTATCCGCCCGGATTCAATGAGAGCTCAATAAGTTTGGTATAAACGACAAAAGCTTCCAGCAGTTCTTCATCGGTTTTCTCGAGCTGGGTTGTCAACCATCCGGGTACCCTTAGCAGGGCATTTAGTACAACCAGATATGCAGCGGGAACAATATTTAAAGAATTCTCAAAACTCTCTCCCGAAAGAACAACACTTGTTATTCCGTCTCTGATGTACTCTGCTAAATCTTTTATTTTCAGTTCTCCGTTTCCGTTGGTAAGAATAAATTCAAAACTGAATCCAAGTTCCAGACCGATAAAATGCATTCCGATATTATTTGACGGAATTGAAAGTTCTGTGAAAGGTAACTTTCCGTTTGCAGTAAGCAGCCGCTTTGCGCCTATCGTATAACCCACAAGTCCCGGGAAAAAACAATGCTCCTGAACCGTATGGTTTATCAGTTTAGGTAAACTTGAATCGTTAACGGCTAAAGCTTTAAGAATACCCATTGAATCGCGGGCAACAAGCTTAATCAGAGTTTTCGAGTTTGCCCGAGAAGAAAAAGAAACGCTTAATAGAATTATAACTATTACAAAAATCCTCAGTATCTGTTTCATCACATTACCCTCTTTATTAATATTAAGGTCGGGCAGTCTAATGAAACTGATCTTACTAGTCAAACAAAACCGGATTAACATCATGAAAACAGCTACTTACTCTTGGATATTTTTATATTCTTTTCTATCATCAATCAAAATCATATGATTAAAGACTTTTAAGAATTTCTAAATATTTGATATCATTAAAAGGTTATGGCCGTTAAAGCTCAAAAACTGATTGCACAGAATAAAAAGGCCTCTCACAACTATCATTTATTAGAGAGGTTCGAAGCAGGAATTGTGCTTAAGGGATCTGAGGTAAAGTCATTAAGAGACGGTAAGGTTAATCTTAAGGATGGTTACTGCACGATTCTTGACGGAGAGGTGTGGCTTAAAAACATCCATATAAATGAATACAAAATGGCCAATATTCTCAACCATGATCCGCTAAGAAGCAGAAAGCTTCTGTTAAAGACTTCTGAAATTCATAAATTAATAAATAAAACCCAGGAAAAGGGTTTAACGGCGGTGCCGACAAAGATATATTTTAAAAACGGCCGTGCCAAAGTCGAAATAGCGCTTGCAAAGGCAAAGAAAATGTTCGATAAAAGAGAGTCTCTGCATAAAAGACAGGCCGATAGAGAAATACAGCGCCAGATGCGCCGCAAGAAGTGATCAGTAATCAAAAACGCTCTTTAACATTTATATATTTCAAAAACTTACAATTTTGCTCCCAACGAAGTATGAGAACAAAATCGTAAGTTTTTATTTGGGGGTGATATGGGTTCGACGGGGATTTTGATCTAGGTATGTTGCATGCCGAGGATCCACCTGGCCTCGTAAAAAGGTGGAACTAATATAATCGACAACGATTATAATTTAGCCCTAGCAGCTTAATGCTAGCGTCCTTTCGAGGACTCCTGCTAAATCGATAAGGGCGCAAGACAGCAGGATGGGCAAATGCCGATTCCCATCCGGTATTTGTCGAGACTTTATTGGGATCGCCTTTCAAAATCCTGCTTAT
Source organism: uncultured Oligoflexia bacterium (assembly GCA_964470285.1). GTDB lineage: Bacteria > Bdellovibrionota_G > CAYYBZ01 > CAYYBZ01 > CAYYBZ01 > CAYYBZ01. The sequence continues at coordinate 1,397 of CAYYBZ010000090.1, read as the reverse complement.
AGGAGTTTGAACGGTTAATTTAAAATGTAAGCTAAGCATGTAGTAACTGCCCTGAAAGAATCTTCGGACGCGGGTTCGATTCCCGCCACCTCCAGTCTTCGCCCTGCTTGGCGATATTTCGGTATTTCAAGCGGGGCTTTGTTTTATTCACAGCTTTTCTTTCTAAGGCAAGGCCTCGGACTTCGTTGAGCAATTCAAAGTAATTATCTTCGAAGTTTGCTTAGGGATTATTCTTGATTTTATTTCTTAAGGCAAAACTCCGCCGGACAAGCCGCCTGGCTGCGCCAAAACTTTCTTTACCGTCTGCGAAGACTGCCCGGCGAAGTACTGTCATGATGGCATAGACTTTGCTCTAAAAACTATTTGCATTTGTAATGATTTTCTTTGTTGAAATCAACGAAGACGGGCATAACAACATGTACGTTTATATTTTAAAAAGTCTTAGCTACAAAGCTTTTTGGTTTAAATCTGAAAAACGGTATTTTTCACCCATACCCAACCCTTTTTCCCGTTAGGAGCTTCGCGAAGCATGGTGCCTTTCTTACCTGTTACGATCAAGGCAGAACAAACGCTCATCAAGCGGGAATTTTCAGGAGTTTTATGCCAGATTAAAAAGGAATTATTTTTCTTAAGCGGATTTTTTATTCCTGAAATCTAAACTCTAGTATACAGCCGTAGGTTTTGTAGATAGCGTTTTCCCGGACTGCTTTGTTTTGTCCTTTTTATTGTTATCCACACGAAACAATTCCTCGACAGATTTGTAATGATTGGCTGTAAAACTGTGAAAATCATTTCGCCAATATGTCAGATTTTCCGAAGAAATCGCAGTTTCTAAATCCATTTCCAAAAAATTCTCAATTAACCCAAAATATAGCTCTGAACTTCTCTTTGCGGATCTGCTTAGTAAAATAAACATGTCTTCTTCACCTTCAGCCCTTCCGCCATCTTCATCAATGTACATATAACCATCTTTATAAAACTCTGCTATTCTTTTGTAGGTCTCTGTAGCCAATAAATTCTCTCCGATTGATCCATCTCTTACAAGCCAGTCCAGCAAACTGTTATCAAATATTTCAGCGAATAAATACGGATAGTTCGCCTGTACGCCATACCTATAAGTTGTTTCATCGATCTCAAATTCAGTTGTATCAAACTGACCTTTATCTATAGAAACAAGAGTTCTGCTGATTTCAATCATGCCGGGATGTTTTCTTTCACCTTCCGGGAAAACTCCGTCTCCCCAAAGCATGTAACTTAGATTCAAATAAGCCTCATCCTTAGGGACACCGTAAATATTAAGGTAATTTTTTAAATCATCGCTGACCAGAGCTTTTGCAATTTCCTCACCTTTTTGATCAAGTACGGTTAAGGGAATACCTTTGTTACTTTCTTCAGAA
>CAYYBZ010000089.1:0-7482 GCA_964470285.1 uncultured Oligoflexia bacterium | reverse complement strand
GAATAATGTATACGACAAAATAGAATCTTATAAAGATGAGATGATTGATTTTCAAAAAAAAATGACTGCGCTTCCGGCTGTTTCTCCCGAAAACGGCGGCAAGGGTGAATGGGAAAAAGCTAAATTAATAAAATCCTATATGAATAATATCGTATTTGATGAAATTTCTGAATATAACGCGCCTCACGATTTGGCACCCGAAGGCACCAGACCGAATATTGTCGGAAAAATAAAGGGCAAGAACACATCAAAAACCGTATGGTTAATGGCACATATGGACGTAGTGCCTGAGGGAGAAAGAAAACTTTGGAACACCGACCCGTTTAGCGCCGTACTTGACGCAGATAAATTATACGGTCGCGGGACAGAAGATAATCAGCAGGCTATAGTATCAATAATATTTTCTATAAAAGCGCTTAAAGATTCCGGAATTACTCCTTCTTACAATATCGGGGTCATATTTGTTTCAGATGAAGAAGTAGGAAGTAAATACGGAATTGCATATGTTCTCGATAAGGCAGATATATTTAAAAAAGAGGATTTAATTATAGTCCCTGATGAAGGCAGATCGGACGGTGCTTTTATTGAAGTTGCGGAAAAAGCCGCGCTATGGGTTAAAATTATTACGCATGGAAAACAGTGCCACGGATCAACACCAAGTTACGGAATAAACGCCTTTAAGGCAGGATCCGCTCTATTAATGAAGCTGAATGATTTGTATAAGAAATATGATAAAACCGATCATGTATTCGATCCCCCTCAGAGCACTTTTGAACCTACTAAAAAGGAAAACAATGTAGCCAACGTAAATACAATTCCCGGCCTGGACGTATTCTACATGGATTGCAGGATTCTCCCTGACTATCCCTTAAATGATGTAATCGAAACAATGAAAACGTACTCAGCTCAGATTGAAAATGAATACGGAGTAAAAATTGAAATGGAATTTCCTCAGAGGACTGACGCTGCTCCCCCTACGCCTGTCGATTCACCGGTTGTAAAAGCTTTAATTAAAGCCGTCAAAGAGGTTTATAAAGTTGATCCCAAACCTATGGGCATAGGCGGTGGAACGGTTGCGGCATTTTTCAGGATGAAGGGACTACATGCCGCTTGCTGGACAAGGCTTGATGAAACGCTTCACTGTCCCAATGAATACTGTAAAGTCAGCAACATGGTAGGCGACGCTAAAGTATTTGCAAATATTTTCCTTCAAAAATAACTTTTTAAACTAAATTAGGAGATAAACTATGGATTTTTCAAATATCCTGTTATGGAAGGAACTGCTTACATTCTCAAATATTGTTAAGTTCACGTCTTTTCTGGCTCTGGCAGTAGTTTTTCAGATTATAATCCAGTATCTTGTAAAGAAAATAACCTCTATGTTTATTGAAGAAAATGAGCAGACCGATGATCTCCTGATCAGAAAGATTCACAGATGGAACAAAATCTCAGTCGTTCTTTTTGGTATTTTAAATATCGCTTTTTTTGCTTACCTTACTTATATAATGATTCTTACCGGACGGAAAGATATCCCCGGCTGGTTTAATTCTGCCTTGAAAAGCTATGGAAAAATAATTCTTCTGGCCCTTGTAACTTTTGTTATTTACAATTTAGGCAGAAGACTCCTTTCAAAAGGAGTAAGCGTACTGTTAAGAAAAACCACTATAACCGACGAGGGGAAACAAAGACTCGAATTAAGGGAAAAAACCCTTGATCATATCATTTCCTATCTTTTACTCGTTATTCTAACTGTATTTTTTATTTACGAAGCGCTTACAAGTCTGGGACTCGATCTAAAAGCTGTTTTGGCAACGGCCGGTCTGGCTTCCCTGGCCATAGGTTTCGGTGCTCAAAGTCTTGTTAAAGATTACATAAACGGATTTTTCATAATTCTTGAAGATCAGTTTGCAGTGGGAGATGTAATAAACGTAAGCGGCATGGGTGGTTTTGTCGAAAAGTTTACTCTTCGCAACACACAGTTAAGAGATACTCACGGAACACTGGTTTTTATCCCCAACAATGAGATTTCAACGGTTAAGAATTTAACAAAAGACTGGTCCAGAGTGGATTTCACAATAGGCGTAGACTATGCAACTGACGTACCGAAAGCTTTACAAATGATGTGGGAAGAACTTGAGCTGTTAAAAAAGGAAATGCCTGAAGACCTTCTTGAACCTGCCGGTCAAAAACCCGACGTTTTAGCATTGGATTCATTCGGTAATTCCTCACTGAACTTAAGAATATGGTTTAAGACAAAACCCATTAGACAATGGGCGGTTCAAAGAGCCTACAATGAAAAGCTTTTAGACAGATTCAATAAAGAAGGTGTTGTAATACCTTTCCCGCAGAGTACGCTCTCGTTGAGGGACGAGGTAACTTCCCAGCTTCAGCATATTTCAAAGGGATAAAAACAACAGTCTTCCTACAGGTTCAACGACATGTTATTATTATAAGATGTTAAATATTAAATTGAGCCTCAGAATTATTTCGTAGTAAGCCAGGGTGATGCAGCTGAACTGGACTACGGTTCCATAATTCTTAATAAAAACCTATACTGGAACGCAGGCAGTTCTCTTCCATCAGGCACATCTACTTATCCTATTGATCCCGGAGACGATTCCAACGCAATAACAGCAAAACCCCTGTTAAATGAAAACCATAACAGCATTGTTCTGCCTGAATGGGATGAACCCGGCGGATTTGAAATCTGATTTTTATGTGTTTTATGATGCGCTATTACCTTTTTTCGTAAATATCTGTCTTTTGCGTATTAAATATAACCGTACAACTTCAAAACGACAAAACCAGCCTTTTAACCCTTTATTATCATATAGTTACTTTTGCAAGCGGCATAGAAGATTGGTATTAAACTTGCAAAAGTTTTAGCATTAAAGGGAGTATAAATGCTAAAACGTCAATTTTTAATACTTACGATAGCCTTATTAATACCAAATTACGGTTGGCCTGCAGATTATTACGTTTCCACCGTCGGAACGAACAATTCAACCTGTGGAACCGAACTTAGCCCTTGTGCATCTATCGGTTACGCTGTAGGCAGATTACCATCAGCCGGCGGCGATACAATTATAGTTAAAGACGGCACTTATACCGGTCAAAATTCTATAACAGCGGCCTTCAGTAATTGGACAGTTATAAAGGCCGAGAATCCTTATCAGGTAAAGATTACCAATCCTGGCGGAGAAGCTTTAGGAATATTTGAAGCCGAAGATAAGCATATCATAGTTGAAGGGTTCATCTTTTCCAACAGACATGCTTCGTATACCTGCCCTAATGGAAGAGAGCCGAATGTTCTTGTACACATTGAAAACGCTTCATTTGTCATAATGAGAAATAATATTTTTTCAGGCAATAACACTCCCGGAAACTGTAATGAACTTTTGAAGATAAACCGCGCAGGAATAGATAACTACCCGCATGAGATAGAGATAACAGGAAATCTTTTCTATGACCGTCCGAGTGCCGCAGGAACAGACATGATTGACTCTGTCATTCCCGGCGAGCTTGATATAACGGATAACATATTTTTTGAAAGAAATTCACCCAGCGGTCATTCTTTTATAACGATCAAAAGACAGGCCCAAAGTGCAAATGCTCCCGGAGGAACACCCAGAAGTCCAAGATTCAAGTTTCAAAGAAATGTTTTTCTTAACTGGAGCGGTGCTACTGATCAGGCCATGCTGCAGCTGGGTGAAGACGGTACTCCTGAATACAAACCTCAAATTAGTGACGCCTTAATAGAAAACAATTTGTTTGTTGGAAATTCTTCTGACAATATAGGTGCAGTTTTTCAATTCAAGGATTCTGAAAATATTACAGTCAGGGCAAATACAATTGTCGGGAATTTCCCCAATTACTACTCTTCCGGATCGACTTATGCATTTGCGTTCCGTTTTGAAACGGTTATGTCGGATTCGGTAGTCAGGGACGTATTTGCCGGAAATAATATATTTTCAGACCCAACAGGGACAATGGGTCCTAGATTCGCCGGCGGTTCAGGAACAATCGAAGCGGCTTCTATAATTCTCGATCATAATATATATTATAACGGAGGCTTAGATCCACTTGATCTTGACGGGTCATTACCTTTTTCAATTAAGGTACCTGCTGATGATCTGGACCCGATTATCGCCGATCCTTTGCTTCCCGGGCAGTCTTCTGTTGTTTTACCCGAATACAATGAAACAAGCGATATTTTCATAAGCGGAAACACGACAATAAGAAGAGAATTCGAAAGGCTTGTTTCTGATTTCGCAACCATACCCGAAAATTCACCGGCAAAAGATACGGCAAATCCTTCAAATATGCCGGGCGATGACATATTGGGAATGGCCAGAGATTTAAGCCCCGATCTGGGAGCCTTTGAATACGGAGCAAGCGATCCTTACGATCCACCGGATGACCCTCCTACCGGCGATGATGACGACGACGGCGGTACACTTGGAGATGATGATGACGATGATCCCGGAGACACGGGCGGCGATTACAATCCTTTCTCCGATATTAAAGACGATGCATCATTATTTACGGTCTTGGGCGGATGCGGCATGTCTTCATACGGTTCGTCAGGTATTGAGCCGTTTTTATTTCTGCTTTTTGTTTTTACACTTTTTGTTATACGCCTGTCAAAAGTAAAACCGGAATAAATTTTATTAGAAAAATATTGAATCTTTAAGTAGATTTTTACGTTTCATACGATATATTTATATTTGTGGAAAATCAAAAACTAACCTGGGATGTATTCGCAGATAAAAAATTTTCCACGCCCCTGCCCGATGATTCTTTTTTAAAAAACCTTGACCGTAATATCCGTATTCTTGATTTCGGCTGCGGTCACGGCCGTCTTATTTCACTTTTAAACCTGCACGGTTTTAAAAATATTACCGGAGTAGAAGATGCCCCGGGCCTGCTGAATCACGCTAAAAACACACATCCTTATGCCGAAATTATCCGTTTATCCGAATGGATATTTCCAAAATCTCATTTTGACCTCGTATTTTGCCTTGGCGTGTTAGGATGTATTCATCCTGAAAAGGATTTAATTTTAATTCTGGAAAAAATCTATGATTCGATGAAAAGTGCAGCTATTTTTTATGTAGAAGATTTCCTTTTAAACGGCCACGAACCTTACTCTTCAAGGTATAAATCGGGAAACGGAAAGTTTGAGAAATTTGGAATTTGGAGACACCGCTCGGGAATCCTTATAAGACATTTCAATGAAAACGAATTACTCAATCTTCTAAAAAAATGGCAAATTCTTGAAAAGAAAAACCTTAAATTCACTACTATGAACGGACATCAATCAAAAGGAATCAAGCTGATACTTAAAAAGCCTGTCTGCAGTATTTAGTCATTAACACCTATTTCTTTAGATGTATGGTCATATAACAGTATTAAAAAATCTAAAATAAATTATTCGTGATGGTTTAAAGCGAATTTATAATCGTGATATGCATTTAATTTCTCATAATATTCCGGAGAAATCGCCTTTATGCTTTCAATAATATCCTTTCTTATTTCTTCTTCAATACGACTAAGCATCGACACGGAAACCGCCGTTTCAATTGCTGTAATTAATCTGGCAGACTTAATGAGATTTTCTTTTGCAAGTGAATAGAATATAAAATCTCTTAACTTCAGATCGTTAAACGATTTTAGAATTCCCGATATTTTACTTTCAGACAGAATTGAGATTAAATCATATGATTCCTCTATTGATAAATCACCCTGCTTAACTGATATTTCAATTATTTCGGCAGCTTGTCGGGAATTCATAAGCTTTATTTCCAGAATTGATAAATCTTTCTCTTCGCCCAGCTGACAAAAAGCGGTTTTTAAAACAAAAGCAGCCAGAATTACAAAAGCGCTAATCAGTATTTTAGAATTTATCTTCATCTAATAATTTATTAAGCAACTAACATGCCAGTCATAAAGGCTGTAACTTGTTGATTATGCAGCACATATTATTATTATTATCGCATTGATATGCTGGATAAGCTTAACATGTGCATAGTTTATGTATGTTGTTGTAATTACAAGCTTTTTTAAGGCTGGTTTTTGCGCACTTTTTAACGGGTTTTCCAGATTTTATCTATAAATCCCCATTTTCCCACGATATTAACGGCAGGCAAGTCTTCAGAAAAATCAATTAACAGCACCGTGATAAAAATATCTTCCCAACCCTATTGTAAAAAGAAAACAACCGTATAGCGAATGTTCAAACCATACGGCCAGTGTTGATCGGGTTTCATCGTACGTGTTAGCAAAAAGAAAACCGCCGGCAAGAGTCATCATGACCGCGATAGTATTCTCAAATACTATATGCATATAACCGAAGGCAACAGCGCTTGCCGCAATCATTGTAAGCCTTTTGGGAAAAAGAAGTTTATATCTATGGAAAAAGAATGTTCTATATACAAGTTCCTGGGGATATACCGATAATAAAGGATACAGTACAATTACAATCATATATACAAAAGGTGCCGTCTTTGGAAAACCGAAAAGCATGGACTTTTTAAAAATGAGCATAAGCGTAGTGATGATAAGCGCATTTATTACAAATATCTGAAAAATTCTTTTTTGCTGTGACCTAAATATGTTCAGGTTCCAAAGTTGGGTTTTATCGAACGTCTTATCTCCCAGCATAGAAAATAAACAAAAAAGCATAATTATCAGCAGAATAAAAATGACATTAGCCCTTACAAGATCCATTACGTAAAGCGTTGGTAAAAGCCAGAAAAGTGCAAACAATTCTATAATCAGATAAACTTTTTTTAACGGATATATCAGTTTCTGTTTGATTTCAGGCTTTACTAGTTTGCCACTGTTCTCATGCATTTGATTTTCCGGTTTATAAATTATTCAACAGTTTGTTTAGATTTTTCTTTGAAAATATTAACCGCATCCCGCCTTAAAAAGTATGCAATCGAAGCTGCAAATGTAGTTGAGATAATACTTATCAGTTGCAGGTACACGAAATGATCATTAATTCTTAAACTTAACGATGCTTTAAATATCGTAAAAACGGGTGAAATTGAACCGAAATATAGAGGCAAATTCTGACCGCGTGCAATACCCGACCAGATTGAACTTATAATCGGAATACAAATCCACCATAAAAAAATAAGTGTAAAGATTATTACGTTATGATTTTTATCAAATTTTAACCTTACATATTCAAAAATACCGCTTAAGAAAATTCCGATTGAAGCAAGAATAAGAAAGTTGAATAAATAAAACGGAATCACATGTTTGATACTTATTTCAGGTACAGATAAGAGCATCCCCATAAATGCTCCGTAGCCTATGAATACAAGAACAATTACCATGGGCAGTGAGGGCGATTCATCGTCCAGCCAGTCGGGTTTTAATTTCTTGTTTTTCATTCTTGCAAAGTACCTTCTAAGATCAATTTTGGAAGGAATTATAAATACTATGGCACCCATCATAATAAGATATATAAAG
>CAYYBZ010000088.1:0-7488 GCA_964470285.1 uncultured Oligoflexia bacterium | reverse complement strand
CTTTTAGATCCGAAAATCGTAGCCGCCCAGAAAGAGATTACATTTGATAAACTCAGTCAGGCCCAGCTGTCCAACGGAGCATTCCCGTGGTGGCCGGGTGGAAATGAAGACGTTTATATGACCCTTTACGTTCTTTCAGGACTTGCAGAAGCAAGAAGATACAATGTAAATATTCCGAGTAAAATAATTTCCAAGGCGCTTTCTTACGTAAACGGCAAAATTCCTACAATGCTGAAACCCGAAGCAAGAAGCCTTGCAACCGTTGCCTTTGCAGCTTACGTTGTTACATCTTTCTCGCCTCAGGAATTTCTGAGTGCAAAAGCCGGTCACTTTGCAGCCAAATCCTGGATAGTCTGGCTTGAAAAGAAAATACACGCACTAACGCCCTTCGGCAAGGCTTACCTTGCCTACACCCAGCTGAGACTGGGATTCAGGGAAAAGGCTTACAAAACCTTAGAGATGGCTATGGATGGAGCCCGGGAAGATGAGATAACCGGTGTTTACTGGGCCCCTGAAAAGTATTCATGGGTATGGTTTTCCGACAGCGTCGAAAAGCATGCATTCCTGCTAAAAACAGTTCAGGAATTAAAGCCCGATGATAAAAGAATTCCGGGTATGGTTCAGTGGCTTTTATTCAATAGAAAAGGAAATGTATGGAAATCAACAAAGGCGACTTCAGCCGCAATATTCGCACTTTTTGATTTTATGTCAAAAAGCGGGGCACTTGAAAAGGATGAAAATTTCAAACTCTCATGGGGAAACATAAAGGAAAGCTTTAAAGTGAAAGCCGATGACTGGTTATCAGAGCCGAAAAGATGGGTTAAAGAGGGAAAAGAGATTACTTCAGAAATGGCAACGGCAAGTATTGATAAAAAAGGTCCTGGTATTGCTTTTGCCGGCATGACATGGACATACACTACTGACAATCTCGCAGATGAAAGCGAAGGCGGCCTTATAAAACTTAAAAGAAAATTTTATATAAGAAAGAAGAAGGGCAGTGATTATCATCTAACCCCCATAAAATCGGGAGGGATTGTTTCAGTAGGCGATCAGGTTGAAGTTCAGTTAAAGATTAACACAAGAAGCCAGTTTGAATACATGCATTTAAAAGATTTAAAACCTGCTGGCTTTGAAGGTGAAACCCTCCTTTCAGGCTGGAAATGGGACCCTCTTTCATTTTACGAAGAACCCAGGGACTCATTGACCAACTTCTTTATTGATTGGTTGCCCCACGGGGAATACATATTAAGATACAGACTTAGACCCACTAAGCCCGGAGTTTATAGGGTAGGATCGGCAATACTTCAGTCAATGTATGCACCTGAAATGACGGTACATAGCTCTGGGTTTATAATTAAAGTGATCAAATAAATATAATTACTTATCTCTTCTAAAATAAATCCCGCTAATTAGTAGCAGTGATAGAAGAATAAGAGAATAACTTTCGCTGTTTTTGTTAATTAATCCGCAGCCGCCTGTGACCGTTAATTCGCCGGATATGTTCTGGGTTAAAGTTACATTTTCCTTATCCGTCGTTTCACCTTCTGCTAAGTTGGAGCGGTCTGACCAGTTGAAGTGTTCATCGCTGACTCTTATTGCGAAATAATATTTTGTAAGCTCGTCCAAACCTTCTATGTACATTTCCTCATCGCTGCCGGCTTCTAAAGGATCGGGCTCATCTTCAACCTGTATGGCATCTGACCAGTTTTCATCTGTTATTTCTTCTTTAGAATAGCGAATATCGTACCGAAAGGCTTTGCCGCTTAAGTTATCGTCTCCTGTTGCCGTCCAGGCTATCCGGCACGTATCCCTGTCACATTCAACGACGGTTAAATCATCTATCGCATCCGGCTTAATCATGTCCTCGGGAGTTTCTTCAACTTCAAATTCGATAACATAATCGTCATTGTTCATATAACCCTGGACGTTCATGCACCTTACATAAAAGGTCCCTGTATCACCGTTGCTTAATCCTGTTTCTTCGAAAGAATGATCTGTAAAACCGGTATCCTCAAATATTCCGGTCATATCTAAAAAGTTTACACCCGGATTAGCGGAATATCTGCAATGTGCATTATCATCCGTTGTTAACGAAACCATGACTTCGGTTGTTCCTGCCGGGACGGTTCCGGAGGGGTTACCGTTACTTCTCACGGGAGCCGATGAATCATAGGGCTCACCGATGTATACATCTACAGTCATGATATCGCCTGATTCGCTTATGTTTGCAATGGCAACACCCGAATTCCCGGACGTTATCAGATTAGAATTAGGATCAGTGCCCTGACCGAAAACAAAATCTGTCGGCCCTTTAAAAGGATCGTTTTCATCGCCCTGATTTGCGCGTTCTTCAAGATCAAATTCACCGTCAGCCTGCTCAAGATTTACAAGATAATTGTATTCATCGTTATTGGCGGTATTACTTCCGATCTTGTAAAGATTTGCCTCGTTAATGTGCCATATAAGAAGTCCGTCACCTGGATTATAGGTGTCGTATCCGGTTTTCTGTCGATTCTCTATCAGAAAATACTGCTGCGAATTATTCGTATTTAATCTGAATATGTTTCCGGCGGAATTTACGTCCTGTAATTCAATTCCCAAAGTATCAGCCGAAACATTTTCGGGCACTTTAAAACCGAGTTCCTTTTTACACCACGGATCGAACGACGCCGGCGAGCCGCCCGGTTTACCTGAAGGACCGTTCCAGCTTCCCGCTGCCATAATGGACCATTCACCTATACCCGCCGAAGTACCGTCGGTATCATAGAGATCAGGCAAACCGAAAAGATGTCCCGATTCATGCGCCATAACCCCAATTGTCATTGGTATTGAAAAACTCCAGTACTCGGGCTGAATGCTGTATTGAGAAATTGTTACCCCGTCTCTTATCTGGGGAGTTATATAGTACATATGAGAGTGAATGTCGTTGTTGCTGCCTGTAAATTCTCTTCCGGGACCTGTATGAATTACGGCTATACCGTCAACTTCATTGTCACCGTCATTATCATAAACAGAAAAATCGACCTGAGAATCGACTATTGCAATGACATCTTCGACAAGTTTCTGGGCATTGTTGGGATAAGGCCCCGCTCCGTACTGAGAGTTGACATAGTATGAATAATTCTCAGGGGCCATGACCCATCCGATAGAAGTGGGAGAATTATCGGTTATCATATTTAAAAGTCCCCCGGACTGATCGGAGTAATAATGCCTGATTGAAGGATCTAAATGAGTACCGGTGCTAAAAATTAACTCATCGAAAAAGTCTGGATTTACGACATGAGTCTGATCGGGAAACTCCACCAGAATTACGAGCATCTTAAAATCGCCGGTTGCTCCAACAAGACCCGGAGCCATCAAAGCCTTATTTTGCAAAAAGTTTTTTACCGGAGTTTTCCCGGAGGGAACATTGTACCCATTGGCACTCATTACACTCAAATCTTCAAGTACAATTTCGCCTCTTTTGGCCTTGGCAATAAGATCGGGATGATAGGGCATTGAGTATGCACTGAAAGAAAATAAAAAGAGCACCAGAAAAACCGCCATTAACATAATTATTCTTTCTCCCCTGTTCCCCTTATCTGATTTCAATTGTGTCATTAAAATTCCCCACTGTATTGCAACGTCATTTCTCTTATCGATCTGACAGAATAAGTATTTTAAATACTATTTAAAGCAACCTTTATGCCATAATTTTTCATGCGTTAGATCATGTAATTTCAGCTAGTTAAATTTATCACGCAGCATAGACCTTATGAAAACTTTTCACAACACTGAAATCTTTTATATATTTAGAAGGAAAGTTTTTTAACTTTGAGGGGGTTTAAGCGGTCCGTGAAAATCGGCCAGTTCATGAAAATAATTAAATATTTTATCAATGTATGAAAGCGTTTCTTTTTGTCTCCACCTTTTCACATGCACAGCAATCTTTTCTATATTTTCCCAGAGATTCTCATTTAGTCCCTGCCCCTTGCAGACTCTCTGGGCTCTTAAGATGGTTCTGTGGCCCGCATTGTAGCTTGCAAACATGAAAGCAATTTTGTCATTAATCGGACGATCCGCCTTCCACATTTTCCACATTCTTTTATCGTAATAAACTCCTGCGGCAATATTCCACCGTGGATCTGTAATATCACCCAGATCCGGCAGCTTTTCCTTAATGGACTCATAGGTTTTCGGCATTATTTGCATGACACCCTTGGCATTTACCCAGCTTTGCGCTTCATTGTTTAGATTCGATTCCGCTATTGCCTGAGCCTTGAACCAGTTCCATTCTATCTGCTGAGCAAAGTATCTTTTTGCATATTTTCTGAAATGTTCGTCATATTTCGCCGTATATTTGCTCTTCCCGAATCGATAAGCATTTGCACTATTAATAAAAAGAAAACAGCTTAAAAATAAAAAAAATAAACATTTTAAGAATTTATTCATGGTAACAGTTTTTAGTTTAAGCCCATACCGATTACAAGACCGACGGCAACTCCTATTCCTATGAATATACCAGCAATAACTATGCCAACGGCAATATTACCGTTTTTAAGTTCTTCCGCTTCATTAAAGTGAGTCATCTTATCGAAAATTTTGTATCCTGTAATCATGAAAACAATTGTCAGAAAACCGCCTATTATTGCATAAATAAAATTAAGTATTATTGCGGTGTACTCCATAAATTTACCTCCCTGTTTCCCCCTGGTTTTTGTTAGAAATTTCCGCGATTATCTACTGAAATTGAAGTTGATCCGCCTGCACTTACTCCCCTGTAAATTCCATATCCTGCTCCGGCTACAAATCCTCCGATCAGTGCCCATACCCACCATTTGTTGTACCATTCCTTGCTTTTCTTTTTCTTGATTTGAGCGGGAGTAAGCGGTGTCGGCTGTGGAACCAATGGAATTTTATCATCCTTTACCTCTTCACCCGCGACAACGAGGCCTTTTTCATCCAAGTAAGAGTTAAGATCCGCGACCAGCCTTCTTACGCCGTTATCAACGTTTGAAAAGCTTTTCCCAAGATTCCCTTTAATAACATAACTGAGTTTTTCCGTTCTTGTATCGTACATCTGTGCCAGAAGGATATCTCTTGCATCCCTTTCAATCCAGCCCAGAAGAATTATATCCGCCGATAATTTCTTGGCGGCATCCCTCAAGGTTTCCTTGGATTCGGGGTCTCTGATTCTATTTGAATCGAGGACCGGCCGCAGCGCCATGACAAGCTCTTCATCCGCCATTATCTGATAAATTTCAATATCCAGAGAGTTAACCTTATCTTCAACGGAAATCAGCTGATACCAGTCAAGATATCCTTCCTTTTGAACCTTGACGAAATATTCTCCGACCGGAAGTACTGCATTTATGGGAGACTGACCGTAATCTTTCGCATTAATAAAAACATTACATCCTGTAGGTACGGTATCAATTAAAACTGTTCCCTTTGGAACCTTTGACATATCCTGTTTTGCTCTTTCAAAGGCCTTAACTATTGCAGGAGAGTATTTTTTTGTTGTTAAGTGTTTTTTGGGGTCCAAATACAGAACCTTTTTAAATTCAGCATAGGCGTCGTCATGATTCCCCGATGCAGCATAAGCCATCCCAAGATATAGATAGGAAGCCAGCAATGCTTTGTTGTTCTTTAGTTCATTCATGTTGTTTATAAGTTCCTTTTTTGCAAGCTGTATACGCTCTATGGCTTCCTTGAAATCAAGTTTCATGTATGCCCTTTTTCCGTCTTTTAACAACTTGTATGCTTTCCTGAGCTTTATTATTCTTTCCTGCCTGTCACCCTGCTGCCGCGAAACTATATAAGTCATAATGGCTTTTTCGCTTACAGGTTTTACATTTGACATGTTTATAAAAGTGTTTCTTACGGTATCAACTATGTTCATTCTTACATTTTCATCGGGAGCTTTACCCCCGAAATCTATAATTGCAATTATGGGCGTATTTCCCCCGCTATCTGAATCTTTTAGGATTTGTGCAGTATAGGCAAAAGAAACACCGGGATTAAAATAATAAAAGCCCAGAAAGAAAAATATTTGATAGGCAACCGTTAATGACGTAAAGAATTTTAAACGGGACATTTCTTTTATCACATGAATTCCTTTTCGATAAGTATCTTATTTACCAATAACAAAAGTGCTTCTTGAAGCAGGCGCTTTAGCAACGTCGGTAAAGATTAAAACGCTTCCGGCGGTAACAGCTATGCTACCGATAATCACTCCCCAGACCCAGCCCTTCTCATACCATTTTTTTGACTGTCCTGGTCCCTTTCTGGGCAAAGTTCCCCATCTATCGGTTTTATCTTTTTTATCGGGAACAAAAACCTTATTGTCATCGTAATCGGGCGGAACCGTGTTATCTAAGGATGTATCGGCGCTATCAATTAAACCGGTATCGCTTTGGGTTGATGATTTTGAGACTACATAACCTTCTTCGCTGATAAAACCCGCAAGCTTACCGGCAAAAGATGCGACTAATTCTTGCGCTTTTTCAATATTCGGAATATCCAGGCTTTCCTGACCTGAAACTTCCTGATTTCGCTGATCGTAAAGCTGTCCTTTAAGCTTGGCCTTTTTACCCTTGCTTTTAAATTCCCACAGCAAAAATATATCGGCTCCAAGGGATACACCCATTTCATCAAGAACGGTACCGACGTTTCTTGGAATATCATAAGATGTTTTTACAGGATTGAAAGATTCAAGCGCACCCTCTTTTGTCTTTTTCTCGAGATCAACCTCAACTGTATTTTCACCCTCTATAAGGAATTTTGAATCGGCCCACATCAGGAAACCGTCTTTTTCAATCGTCAAAAAATGCTCTCCGACGGGAAGATTGTTTACGGTTGAAGGAGTTTCTCCGGCTGAAGTCCCGTCCAAATAAACGCTTGCACCGGGCGGATCGGATTTTATTTTAAGCTTTCCCGTCTTCCCCTTTACAACTTTGTTTCTGATTGTATCGTAAAGCTCAAGAACTGCCGGGGGATAATATTTCTTGGAAAACTTTCTCTTTTTTCTTTTGGGGTCAAGAATGATCATTTCTTTAAGTTCTCCCTTTGCCTGCTCATAAAGGCCCTTAGCCTGATAAGCCATACAAAGATAGAAGAAAGAACCCAGAAACCTTGAATACTCCGATTCGGATTTTATTGACGGAAGAGCTTCCTTAAACTTAAGTTTTGCTTCCTGCAATACGGTTATGGATTCGTCAACCTTAAGACCGTTATAAAGTCTTTCTCCCTCCTTAAGAAGTTCTGATGCCTCATTTAGTATGGCAGTATAGTCCCTGTTTTCGGTTCCGCCCTGCCTTGACTGTATAAATCGTTTTACTTCATTTCTGGAAACGACATCAAACCTTCCGGTGTCTTTAAAAGCCTTTGAAAGCATTTTAATGAATTCTTCGGGCATTTCGCCTTCCGGAGGGGCCGGGATAATCATAACCGAGTACTCTGAGGCAAAAACCTTATAATTGTCGCTCAAGAAAGGGTAAAATAACCAGT